>JAUPMC010000090.1 GCA_030836605.1 Thermoplasmatota archaeon
CTACCGCTCCCACTATCAATCTCTTTGCTCGCGTGTAGTCTCCCCCCATTGTCCTTTCGATGGTGACACACTCGGGGAAGTGCCATCGTGCCGCTGCGTCGCTCTCCCCTAAGCGCGCCTATTGCAGCGCGACTGAGTTCACGATGTAAATTAAGTTGTGGTACAATCTTAGAAACGTGGTGCAAGAATCGAAAGGGTCAGTGCATACTGACTCCGCCGTTTCCGAGCCGTGGGACACTTCGGTACGTCTGGCCCGGGAGGGGCGTCCGGCACGCGGCTAACCTATATAAGTTCGTGCCACATGCTCTCACGGTCCGGAATGGCTAACAGACGACCTCTCGACAGCATACTCGACACCGTCGGCGACACGCCGATCGTGAGACTATCAAGGATAGCGTCCGCTAGCGGCGCCGCCGTCTACGCGAAACTCGAATGGTTCAACCCGATGGGTTCCGTCAAGGACAGGGTGGCGAAGGGGATGATCGAGGCTGCCGAGAGGAAAGGGCTCGTGAAGCAGGGGACGGTCGTCATCGAGCCCACCTCGGGCAACACGGGAATCGGGCTCGCCATGGTCTGCGCCGTCAAGGGTCACAGACTCATACTCACCATGCCCGACACGATGAGTGTCGAGCGGAGGAAGATGCTCAAGGCGCTCGGGGCGGAGGTCGTCCTCACACCAGGGGCCTCGGGGATGCAGGGGGCGGTCGACAAGGCGGAGGAGTTGGCCGCGTCCACGCCCGGGGCGTTCATGCCGCAGCAGTTCAAGAACAAGGCGAACCCCTGGACCCACAGGAAGACCACCGCGAGGGAGATACTGAGGGCGATGGAGAAAGTCGACGCCTTCGTGGCCGGGGTCGGCACCGGCGGGACCATCACTGGCGTGGGACAGGCCCTGAAGCGCAGGTTCCCAGGGGTGAGGATCTACGCTGTGGAGCCCGAGGAGTCCCCGGTCCTCTCGGGAGGGGCTCCCGGACCGCACGACATCCAGGGCCTCGGAGCCGGGTTCGTGCCCAAGGCCCTCGACAAGGACATCTATGATTCTGTGATCAAGGTCCGGAAGGAGGACGCCGTCAAGACGGCGAGGGACCTGGCGAAGCTGGAGGGGATGCTAGTAGGGATATCCTCCGGGGCGGCGGCCTGGGCCGCGCTCAAGGTAGCCAAGGAGCTCGGGCCAGAGAAGAGTGTCGTGGTGGTCCTTCCAGACACTGGAGAAAGATATTTGAGCACTGACCTGTTTGGAGACTGACCGCCATGGCCGACAGGGAGAAACGAGACATAGATATCGTCCTCGAGAGGGACCCAGCAGCCAAGAGCAGGGCCGAGGCGATCCTGTTCAGCCCGGGCCTGCACGCTATCAGGTGCTACCGGGCGTCGCACAGGCAGTATCTGAAGGGACACTTCAAGATGGCCAGGGCAATCAACTACATGTCGCGCGTGCTCACGGGCGCGGACATACACCCGGGAGCGACCATAGGCAAGGAGTTCTTCATCGACCACGCCACGGGCGTGGTCATAGGGGAGACCGCCGAGATCGGCAACAACGTGTCCATCTACCAGGGGGTGACGCTGGGCGGCGTCAGCACCGAGAAGAAGAAGAGACACCCGACCATCGGCAACAACGTGGTCATTGGCGCTGGAGCGACGATACTCGGGCCCATCGTCGTTGGGGACAATGTCAGGGTGGGCGCGGGTTCTGTCGTCGTCAAGTCCGTGCCGCCGAACTCGACCGTCGTCGGGGTGCCCGCGAAGATCGTGAAGAGGGAGGGGACGACCTTGATGGACCTGCACCACGAGGAACTCCCGGACCCCGTCGTCAACGCGTTCGTGGACATCTGCCACAGCCTATCCGAGATGGAATACCGGCTAGAGCTGATGGAGAAGAGGCTCGGGATGGAGTCCGCGAAGAAGATAGCCGCCGCGAAGACCGGGAACAAGAGGGCCGAGGAGCTGGCGTGCCCCGCTGGGCAGAAGGATTAAGAGGCCCAGCCGTGATTTGAGAGGGAAGTCGATGGCCGTCGTTATTCACAACTCGCTCACCAGGAGAAAAGAGGTCTTCGAGCCGCTCGCCAGGGGCAAGGTCGGGATGTACGTCTGCGGCGTGACCGTCTATGACAGGTCGCACCTCGGGCACGCGAAGTCGGCCATCAACTTCGACCTGGTCGTCCGGTGGCTCAGGTACCGGAAGTTCGATGTCAAACACGTGACGAACTTCACCGACGTGGACGACAAGATCATCGCGCGCGCGAACGAGATGGGCATCGACCCGCTGAGACTCTCCAGTGACATGATCGGAGAGTACAACGAGGACATGACCAGGCTCAAGGTGAAGAGGGCCGATGTGTACCCCAAGGCCAGCGAGACCATGCCAGAGATCATCGCGATGGTCAAGGGGCTCGAGGAGAAGGGGTATGCCTACGAGTCGAACGGGTCCGTCTACTTCAGCGTCCGCAAGGCGGCCGAGTACGGGAAGCTCTCGGGACAGAGCATCGACCAGACAGTCGCCGGGGCGAGGGTCGACCCGGGCGAGGACAAGCGCGACCCGATGGACTTCGCGCTCTGGAAGGCGGCGAAGCCCGGCGAGATCGCGTGGGACTCCCCCTGGGGCAAGGGCAGGCCAGGCTGGCACATAGAGTGCTCGGCGATGTGCCTGAAACACATCGGGCCCACGGTGGACATCCACGGCGGGGGCACCGACCTCGTGTTCCCGCACCACGAGAACGAGATACTCCTGTCCGAGGCTTACATCGGCGCGCCGTTCGTGAGGTACTGGATGCACAACGGGTTGCTCACGATCGGCGAGGAGAAGATGTCCACGTCTCTGAAGAACTTCTTCA
>JAUPMC010000091.1 GCA_030836605.1 Thermoplasmatota archaeon
CACGTACGACGACGCGTACCTCGAGGTGGCCTTCGCCATCGACATGGGATGGTGGGCGTTCCTCAACGACTACAACTGAAACCTCTCTGACAACGAGAGGGGCGGGCGGCCCCTCTCCAACCATCTTATTTTCGCGGCGACAGCGGCTCGGTGCCATGTCGTCGGTGCGGTTGTTCAGGCCTTCGACCGAGAGACAGGCGCGGCGGCCCTTACGGACGGGTGGAGGGTCCACTACGACATGGTGCGGACGCATCAGACACTCGGAAAGACGCCTGCGGAGGCCGCCGATTTGCCCCCTCTAACGGGCTTCAAATGGCACGAGCTTTTGAAGCTAGCCAGCACCCGAAAAGAAACAGCGGACAAACAGCAGACAGCCAACACCCGCTAATGCACCAGAACCGAGGGCTGGAAACGTATAAATATCACGGAGTTCATACTGACATTTGTCTGACGAACACTGCGATATCGTCGGACGACAGGAGACTGCCAGATGGTAGAGTCAGAGAGGGTCACAATCCGGCTCCCCGAGGAGCGCGTCCATTCACTCCAGGCTCTCGTGGACCAGGGCAGGTTCTCCACCATATCCGACGCGATCAGGGCGGCCATCGACAAGTTCGTCGAGGGCGAGTTCACGCCGGAATACATCGAGAAGGTCACAGTCGAGATGCCGAAGGGGAATGTGGTCAACCTGAAGCACCTCGTACAAGACGGCGACTCCGTGTCCGTAGACGACGCGATAAGGAACGCCGTGCGCGAGTACATACGAAAGAGACTGTCAAAGGCGACTGAGGAACTGGAGCGGTGACGGTCTAGGATTCAAGGGATGGGACGATGTCGGCCACGCACGCATGTACGCATGAGCGCCAGCCCTCTTCCGGGAGGCTCGATTAGCGCATGCTCAACAGGATGATCCAGGACGCGCTCGAGAACGAGACCGACTTCGAAGCGCGCCTGTCACCGAAGATATGCGTCGTCGGCTGCGGCGGCGGCGGGTCCAACAGCGTCCACAGGATGAACAGGGTCGGCCTCGGCGGCGTCGACACCATAGTCATCAACACGGACAGCCACCACTTGTCCAGGGTCAACTCCCAGAAGAAGCTCTTGATCGGCGACTACTTCACGAACGGGTACGGGACGGGCGGCGACGCGGCTGTCGGCGAGAAGGTCGCATACGAGTCGCTGGACAAGATCGAGTCGCTCGTCCGCGATTACGACATAGTCTTCGTCACCGCTGGCATGGGCGGCGGCACGGGCACGGGCGCGGCCCCGGTCGTGGCTGAGGCCGCGCGCAAGCATGGCGCCATATCCGTCGCGCTCGTGACGATCCCGTTCGACATCGAGAAGGGCAGGTCCAGGGTCGCGATGGAGGGAATTGTGAAGCTGCGCGAGCGCGCCCACAGCACCATCATCCTCGACAACAACAGGCTCCTGAAGATCGTCCCGAAGCTGCCGGTCGAGCAGGCGTTCATGGTCATGGACCAGCTCATTGTCGAGGTCGTCAAGGGCGTCACGGAGACGATCTGCGAGACGAGCATGATCAACCTGGACTTCGCGGACTTCAGGGCCATGATGCTCAAGGGCGGCGCCTCCACGGTCCTGTACGGCGAGAACGACGACGCCGAGAAGGTCGTGATCGAGGCGTTGAACAACCCGCTGATGGACTTCGACTTCGAGGGCGCCACGGGCGCCATGATACACGTCACGGGCGGCCCGCGCCTGTCCCTGAAGAAGGCCTACGAGGTCTTCAACGGCGTCACGAACAGGCTCAGCGACAGCGCGCACATCAAGCTCGGCGCGAGGATAGACCCAGACATAGGCAACGGCATCAAGCTCATGGCGATCGTCACGGGCATCAAGACGCCCAAGGCGCTCGCGTCGTGCTCCTCATCGATAGGCATAGACGAGGTCGGTTACAGGGCCCCGTCGTACGGCCTGGCAGGAGCCTTAGGATGAACTAAATCCTCCCCCCACACAGCAAGCAACCAACAAGAAGAAACGCCCCTCACCGTAACTTGGAGGGGCGACCCCCCTTTTTCCTCCGTCTCTTTGGGACTTCGCCGTCCGAGGCCTTCCTCATCGTGTCGTTCAGCACGCCCATGAGCGTGTGGAACTCCCAGGTCGACGGCGCGGACCTCGCGACGAGCCTCCTGAACATGACCTTCGTCTTGGTCCTCTTGTGCCGCGGGTAGTCGATCGTGTCCAGGAGCATGGCGAAGTACTCGTGGAGCTTCTCAGTTTCGAGCTCGGTGGCCTTCCTCGGCTCCCACTTGATCACGCTGGACGCGAATAGCTCGTAGAAGACGACCGCGGCAGCGTGGCTGATGTTCATTATGGTGTACTCTGGGTTTGCGGGGACCGTGACCAGGAAGTCGCAGCGTCTTATCAGCTCCTTGTCGAGCCCGAAGTCCTCGCGGCCGAACAGGAGCGCGACGGTGCCATCCATGTCCTTGACCTTGTCCGCGAACTCCTTGGGCGTCATGGATATCCTGGAGAAGCGCTTCTCGTTGGATGTGGACACGCCGGATGTGGCGGCGACGAAGTCCACGTCCTTCAGCGCCTCCTCGTCCGTGAACACGCGCTTGGCGTTCTGCAGGACATCGATCGCGTGCATCGACCTCTTGGTCGCCTCCTCGCCGATGGCGCACGGTCGGACGAGCACGAGCTCGTCGAGTCCGAAGTTCTTCATGGCCCTCGCGATGGCGCCGACGTTCCCGTCGTGCAAGGGCTCGATCAGGACTACCCTGAACCGGGGCACGCCATCGGCACGGATGCCGCATGTATTTAACTCTGTAGCAGATAACCTGGCTGTGGAGACGGACCGCAGGATTGCGCTCAAGTTCGCCTACGACGGGGGCAGCTTCTTCGGCTTCCAGAGGCAGCCCGTGGGCGTCACCGTCGAGGGCTCGCTCGTGCACGCATTGGCGAAGGTCGGCGCGATACGCTCCGCGCGCGAATGCGGGTACAGGAGCTCGAGCCGGACGGACCGGGGCGTGAGCGCGCTCTGCAACATCATATCGTTCAGGACCTCGTTCCCGACGGGTGCGCTTTGCGCGGCGGTCAACTCGGAAATGGAGGACATCTGGGCGTATTCCGCCATCGAGGTGCCGGACGCTTTCAACCCGCGTGGGGCGAGACAGCGCTGGTACAGGTACCATCTTCCCAAGTCCTGTCAGGACCCCCGCCTCCTTCGCGAGATAGCGTCCAGGTTCGTTGGCGTCCACGACTTCTCGGGATACGCGAGGAAGGACGACAGGAACCCCATGAGGAGCATCGACTCCGTCACGGTCGAGGACGCCGGCATGTTCTACGCGGTCGATTTCCGAGCGGAGAGCTTCCTCTGGAACATGGTCCGCAGGATCGTCTGGATGATGAACGAGGGCAGCTCGGGCCGGATGGACCTGGACTGCATCGGCCCGAAGCCGAAGAAGAAGCCCGTCAGGATCGGCCTCTCCCCGCCGGAGTACCTGGTGCTCATGGACATCGACTGCGGGGTGGAGTTCCCGGCGGACCAGCGCGCGCTCCTTGGGATCCGGCTCGCGGTCGACGCGAGGTTGAGGAAGAATGCGATGGGCACCGCCTTCGCCTCCCTGCTGGGCGAGCGCGTCGTGTGAGCCTTGATATCTCCGCACGTTCGTATGGATGGTCGAGATGAGAGTGGCTGTAACGGGGACGCCCGGCGTCGGCAAGACATCATCGTCCAGCCTGGTCCGGTCGGTCAAGGTCGTCCACGTGAACGACATCGTCGACGACTGCGGCGCAGTCGTCGGGTTCGACGAGCGCAGGAAGACCAAGGAGGTCGACGTCAAGAAGCTCGGGAAGGCCGTGTCGAAGATGGACGGCGACATGCTCCTCGAGGGGCATTTCGCGCACCTCCTGGGGGTCGATGTGGCCATAGTCCTCCGCTGCTCGCCCAAGGTCCTCGGGGAGCGCCTCGCCTCGAAAGGCTGGTCTCCGGCGAAGGTCCGCGAGAACGTGGAGGCGGAGGCGGTCGACGTGATACTGGTCGAGGCCGTGGAGAACGCCCCCGCCGTCTGCGAGATCGACACGACCGGGAAGACCCCCGAGCAGGTGGCGGCGTCGATAGAGGAGATAATCGCCGGAGAAATAGAGAAATATCCAGTAGGCAATGTTGACTGGAGCAAGGAGGTCCTGGACTGGTTCTAGAGAGCTACAGGGGGGAGGCGGACAAGATACTCTCCCCGGCGGCGAAGAGGCTCGTGAGGATCAACCCGAACCACATATCCATCGCGTCCCTAGCGTTCGCGATGCTGGCAGGGCTCTTCTTCACTTTGGAGCCGGAGCACTTCCTGCTGCTGGCGGCCGTGATGGTCGGGATGAACGGCCTCTTGGACGCGCTCGACGGCAAGGTCGCGCGTCTCGTCGCGAAGGAGTCGAAGCGGGGGGACTTCGTCGACCACGTCATCGACAGGTACGCGGATGTCGTGATGCTCGCTGCGATAGCCATCAGCCCCTACTGCTCCATCTACCCTGGCCTGTTCGCGGTGATAGGGGTGATGCTGGCCAGTTACATGGGCACGCAGGCCCAGGCGCTCGGCCTCAGGCGGGAGTACCGGGGCATCCTCGGGCGAGCGGACAGGCTCGTACTGCTGATACTTGTGCCGATCGTGCAGTTCGCCCTGATAGCGCTCGACGCGTCGTTCGCGATGGACATCCTCGGCTTCTCGCTCATGGGCTGGATGATGATATGGTTCGGGCTCGCGGGGAACGTGACCGCGGTCCAGCGCGCGCACATGATCTGGAAGTCACTTCCCTGAGGGCTTCTTGAACCGCTTCCCCTTGGCCTTGTAGTACGTGAGCGGGTGTGTCATCCACTCCCTCTTGCACAACGAGTCAGGGTCGAAGCATATCCCGTAGCTCTTCATCGTCGAGCACTCAGGGGGCGTGTACTCGGTCCCGGATATCTCCCCAGTAATGTGCTGTATCTGGTACCGTGACTTGCTCTCGTCGAAGTCCGGGGCCGACGAGAACGTCTCCAGGACCTCGTCCGAGTTCATGCCGAGCTTGTGCAGGAAGGAGACGAGGGCGAACCTGCCCGAGTGTGGCAGGTTCTCGCCGTCCTGAATCATCTTGAGCATCTTCTTCATGCACGGCGGGAACCTGATGATGGAGACCCTGCCCATGCTCCTGGCCTTGAACTCCGCCCTCTTCTCGGCCATGATGTTCCCGATCTCGGAGATGTCCGCCGAGAACGCCAGCATGATGTCGTCGTTCACGGGCAGCGGCAGCTCGGAGGATATCTTGTCAGTGAGCATCTGCTGTATGAGCCTCACGAGCCGGTGCTTGGTGACCACGACCCTGCCGTGCGTGATCTGCTGGTTCACGAGCTTCCAGTCCTTGCTCCTCATCGTCGCTGAGAACCTCAGGAACGCGGTGAAGTCGACCGAGATGGTGCCGCCGTCGACGACCACGTCGAGCCCGAGCTCCTCGGCGACGCGCTTGATGAACGCGAGGTCCTCTCCCCTGAGCCTCTCGTCCGCCTTCTTCGCCTCCGCGATGGCGTACCTGTTTACCAGCATCGGGTCCGCGACGGCGGACACGATCATCCTCGCGACCGGGTAGCTCAGCAGCTCGTTGTTCGCGTCCGCGGCCGACGCCATCGAATGGTCGTCGACCATGCCGCTCTCGACGGCCTCCATGACCCTCTCCTTGCCCATGAAGCGCGCGCGCTCGTACGCGACGCTCTTCGTTAGGCTGTCGAGGGTTATCCCGGAGTCCTTGAGGTAGCCTGTCGCCTCCTTCAGGAACGGGTACTTCGCGGCCAGCCGGACATCCAAAGCTGCGGTCCTCCTCGACTCGAATCGGGTGCTCATTACTATAAACTGACTGTTACTCTCTCATTACGTGATGACGGAGAGGTGGACCTTCGCGGACCTCAGCGCCCCGGGCTCGTCGAACAGCGCCCAGAGCTCGGCCTCGTCCTTGAACGGCCTCTTGCGGACTATCGTCATCGCCCTCTTCTTGCCTATCCCGGGGATCGCGCCCAGCATGGAGAGGGTGGCGGTGTTCGCGTCTGTCGGGTGCAGGAGGCCGCCCACGCTCCTCGGGCCCCTGCCAGTTACGCTCACGTCTATCCTCTTGCCGACATCGAACGGGTAGGGGAGTCCGACGAGTATCGGGTAGCTCCCGGTCTGCCGGCCGAAGGTCCTGCCCCCTTCTCGGAGTTCGGTGTACACGCCAGTGAGTATGGTCCCTTCAGGGACCACGCGCCCGAGCATCGGCTCGTCTATCTCCTCCCTCACGGTCCTCTTGAACCTGGCGAAAGTCTCCTTGGACCTGACGCCCGGGAACTCCTCCCTCGACGGGACGACCTGTCGGATGTTTATCCTCCTCAGCATCAGCCCTTCGTCGAGCACGCTCCTGAGGAACTCGAGGTCGAGGTCATAGGTGGCCTTGGTCTCCCCGAGCAGCCCGCATAGTATGTTGATGCCTGGGAGCACCTTGGGCAGCCCCGTGGGCCCGCGCCCCCTCCCGACCTCGTTGACAAGCCTGATGGCCTCGAGCGTCTGCTCCGGGGTGGCGTTCAGGTTGTTGGCCTTCGCCACCGCGGGGTCGGCGCTCTCGAGCCCGAACGCGAGCACGTTCCCGCTCGTGCAGTACTCGGCTATCGCCTTCGTGATCCTCCTCGCCTCGTCGGGGTGCTCGGCGACTATGGCCGGGTTGGCGTTGTCCAGGTGGAACACATCGGGCTTGGCCTCCTCGGATATGGCCCTCAGGAGCGAACCGACCGCCTCCGGGTTCGGCCTCGGAGTCTCCGACCTGCCGACCTCCTCGGATTGATAGCAGTACACGCACGACTGCGCGCCCAGCCTGTAGTTGCGCACGCCCGAGCGGGCGAGCGCGCGCACCTCATCGAGTATCGAGCGCGGGTCCCTGAACGACACGCGGCCGTAGAGCGGTTCGACGCAGAACCTGCAGCCGCCGGATACGTACCTGACGCAGCCCCTGTACATCTGGACCTCCGCGATCAACGGGCCCCAGATGTCGGGGTGCTGGGCGCAGACCTGCGCGCCCCGCTTGAGCCACGCGTCCCATTCCTCCTCTGTCCTGCCCCTGTCCCCGAGCGTCTTGGCCGTGACGGCGTCGAAGACGGTCGCGTCGAGGTCGCCTGAGGTTATCAAGTCGAACGCGTCACGCAGGTCCTCCCTGACCGCGCCAGGGGCGACCCCCAGGCTGGCGACCGCCGGCCCCTTGAATCCCGCCCGGACCGCCAGCAGCTCCCTGTCGCTCGCGGGCATGCCCCTGATGTACTTCCCCGGGACGGCGACGTTCCTGACCACTGCCAGCAGGTCCCCGGCCGGGAGACCGCCCTCCCTCCACTGGTCTATCGTCAGGTAACTGACCTCGGCCCCGGCGGCCTGCGCGGCACCGTAGCAGAGCCTCACGTAAGGCGAGACGTATGGCGGCACGCCCAGGCAGGCGGGCTCGTCCGTGTATCCGTCGAGGAGGACTACCCTCATGTCCGTTCCGAATCGATTTGCCCTCATAATATGTTCAGTTCTCGGAGCGGTCGCCCGACGCGCGCGCCTGGGGGCGCGCGTGTACGATAACAACCTATTAATCCGTCGAAATTATCACGTGCTGGTAGCAAGAAGCGCAACAAACAGTCCATATGGTTGCGCGAAACAGTGAGTCAGACCAACGAGTTTCGACATTGATACGGATACAGAGGGGTTGAATCGAATGGCGAAGAAATCGAAGGCGGCCAAGAAGCCCGCCAAGAAGGCATCTGTCAAGAAGGCGAAGCCGAAGAAGGCACCCGTTGCCGCGAAGCCGGTCACCGTGGAGCAGCTGCTGAAGAAGGCTTATGAGCCAGCCAGGCTCGCGATGATCTACCACCCGTTCTACGCGGGCAAGATCGAGATAGTCTCCAAGTGCGCGGTCAGGGACTTCAGCGACTTCGCGATCTGGTACACGCCAGGCGTCGCGGAGCCGTGCAAGGCCATCAACAAGAACAAGGACCTGTCATACATACACACGAACCGGTGGAACACCGTCGGTGTCATATCGGACGGCACGAGGGTCTTGGGCCTGGGCGACATCGGCCCCGAGGCTGGCATGCCGGTCATGGAGGGCAAGTCCCTTCTGTTCAAGTACCTGGGCGGAGTGGACGCGTACCCGATCTGCCTCGGCACGAAGGACCCTGAGAAGATCATCGAGACGGTCAAGTTCTTGCAGCCCTCCTTGGGCGGCGTCAACCTCGAGGACATCTCGCAGCCGAAGTGCTTCTACATACTCGAGCGCCTGAGGGCCGAGTGCGAGATACCCGTCTGGCACGACGACCAGCAGGGCACGGGCACGATCGTCGCCGCGGGCGCTGTGAACGCCGCGAAGATCGTCGGGAAGAAGCCCTCGGAGATGAAGGCAGTGTTCATAGGTGCGGGAGCCGCGAACATCGCCATATCCAGGATCATGCATGTCTCCGGGTTCAAGTGGGAGAACATGATCATGTGCGACTCGAAGGGCACGCTCCACCTCGGCAGGGAGGACACGAAGGCCGAGTACAAGGAGAAGTGGTTCATGTGCGAGCACTCCAACAGGGAGGGGTGCGTGGGCATGCCCGTGGACGCGATGAAGGGCGCGGACATAGTGGTCGCGGCCTCCAAGCCCGGCCCGGGCACCGTCAAGCCCGAGTGGATCAAGGGCATGGCCGACGACTCCATAGTGTTCGCCACCGCGAACCCGATACCCGAGATATGGCCGTGGGAGGCCAAGGCGGCCGGGGCCAAGATAGTCGCCACTGGCAGGTCGGACTTCCCGAACCAGGTCAACAACTCGCTCGGGTTCCCCGGCATATTCAGGGGCACCCTGGACGTGAAGGCGAAGACCATCTCGGACACGATGTGCCTCGCGGCCGTCCTCGAGATCGCGAAGACGGCCGAGGACAACGGCCTGAGGGAGGACTACATCGTTCCGACCATGGACGAGTGGGAGGTCTTCCCGAGGGAGGCCGCCGCGGTCGGCACGGCCGCCGTGAACGAGGGGCTCGCGCGGGAGAAGAAGAGCAGGAAGGAGCTCTACGAGACCGCGTCCGTCATCATCAAGAGGGCCAGGGACCAGACGAAGTACCTGATGAAGGGTGGGTTCATCCCGCCGCCCCCGAAGGCCTGAGTGACGGACCGAGGCGCAGTTGAAACCCCTTTCATCAAACCCATTCTCATCGTTCTGATGCATCGCGCAAGCACGAGGAATCGCGCACCGTTCTAGGGACTGCCGCCGTCGAAGGCCGAGCCTCAAGAAGAAGTGATGTGCGCAATCACGGCGCGCTCAGAGCAGGCCCATCTCGACTATCTCGACGCTCTGGACGCCCGGCACGCCTGATATGGCCGTCTCGACCTGGTCCGCGCCCCCTTTCTTGTCGTCCAGGACGACGAGCACGTGCAGCGCCTTCAGCCCGAACGCGACCGGCCTCTGCTCGGCCGCCTTCATGTCGGCACCCGCAGGCAGAGCCGCCTTGATGTCCTTCTCGAGCTTGTCCAGGTCCACTTCGATGCCTTCCGGCAGGACCCTGTATTGGAGGCCGACCTCACCCATCGAAAACACCTCACGGGCCGGTGAACCCGCACGCGGGGCACTTGTAGTGCACGCTCTGGTCCCTGCAGTTCAGGCACCTTCCAATCTCGGCCTGTCCGCACTTGGGACAGAGGAACGTGGTCTCAGTCTTCTTGACGAGGCGTATGCCGCAAGAAGAGCAGACCTTCTCCTGGCTTTCCAAATTCTTCTACCTCGGGGCTGAGGAATATCCTATCTGTATATAACTCTATAGCACCCTAGGCGAGAGGGGATCCGCGCGAAGGCCGTCATCGTCTACGACAGCATCTACGGCAACACCGAGCTCGTGGCCAAGACGATCGCGAGGACGTTGGAGGCCGCGGGACACCTCGTTCGACTGACGCGCGTGAAGGACGCCCTGAAGACACAGGCCGAGGGGGACATTCTATTCGTCGGGTCACCCACGAGGATAGGCACGATGACGGGCAGGACGAGGAAGCTGCTGGAGCACATGGATGTCGGGCCTTGGCGCGGGAAACCGGTCGTCGCCTTCGATACCGAGGCGCAGGAGCTCCTCAAAGGCAGCGGAGGGGGCGCGGCCGCGAAGATACACGACCTGGCCGTGTCAAGGGGCCTGACCGTCCACACGCCGGTGCTCAGGGTCGGCGTCTCCCGAATCAAGGGGCCGCTGTCGACGGGGTCGGAGGGTTTGGTCGAGGCCTACGTGAAGGAGTTTCTCCGATTAGCGTGACACGGTTTGGCATGGGAAAGGTTCATAACCGTTGTCCAAGGGGAGTGTTTTATAATTCGATTTATATATAGAATTCCTATAACAAATTGAGATAACCCTCCGGGGCCCACGAATCCCGTCGATTGAAACGAGTCATTAAATACTTGAAGAGACTACACGGCCTGCTAACGCAGCCTAGGGTATCTACGCCGCCCAGGGCCCGTAGCTCAGCTAGGTAGGAAATCTCATGCATTCTCGATGTGTCGGTTTCCCTAGAAAGAGCATCTGCCTTTTAAGCAGGTGGCCCGGGGTTCGAATGACTATGCCTAACAGACTAGTCTCGGAAATCCCCGCGGGCCCGCCGGGCGGCGGGATTGTCCCGTGGGAGAAACGGGGGATTGACGACCAGTTGGACATCCTAGCGCTCGAGCGGTGATTTAGATGGCCGGAGAATTTAACGTTCTGGAGCATGAGCTCGTGCCCGAGCATCATCTCCTGTCGGAGAAGGAGGCCGAGAAGATCCTGAAGGACCTGAAGCTGACGAAGGACCAGCTTCCGAAGATCAGGATCTCGGACCCGTGCATTCGCGCGCTTGACGCGATCTCGGGCCCAGTCGAAGAGGGAATGGTAGTCAAGATTGTGAGGCGCAGCCGGACCAGCGGCGTCTCTACGAGCTACCGGCTGGTCGTACGGGGGTGACCTATTGAGGGAACTTGTTGAAACCTATTTCCGAGAGCGCAGCATCGTCAACCACCACATAGCGTCGTATAACGACTTCCTGCCGACGATAGACCATCCGAACTGCAGGATGCAGAAGATCGTTGACAACGTCCGCGCGTCCCCTGACGAGAGCGACAGGGGCGTCATCAGGCTCGACCCTGACAGGACGGAGGGCAAGATCATCGAGATCAGGATCGGCCGCAAGAGGGACGAGAAGACGGGGCTCGTCGACATGTCGGCCAGGCCGACGATCACGGTGGGCAGGCCGGTCATCAAGGAGGCCAACGGCGCAACCCACGACCTCTACCCGATGGAGGCCAGGCTCAGGAACCTCAACTACTCCGCGCCGATCATGCTCGAGTTCACGATACTAGAGGACGGCATCGAGAGGGAGCCGGAGAAGGTGCACATAGGCGACCTGCCGGTGATGGCGAAGTCCAAGAAGTGCAACCTGCACAAGGACAACCTGGAGATGGACAGGGAGCCGACGGCCGAGGATGTCGAGAAGTTCCTCGTCAAGATGGGCGAGGACCTGTGCGACCCCGGCGGATACTTCATCATAGGCGGGACCGAGAGGGCGCTCATATCGCTCGAGGACCTCGCCCCGAACAGGGTGATGGTCGAGACCAACGAGCGTTACGGGACGAGCCTGCACGTGGCCAAGGTCTTCTCCCAGAAGGAAGGGTACAGGGCCCTCACGCTGATGGAGAAGAAGAAGGACGGCATACTGGCCGTCTCCGTGCCGGCGGCGTCGGGCCAGATACCGCTCATAGTTCTCATGAAGGCCCTCGGGATGGAGAGCGACGAGGAGATCTACAAGTCCATCGTCTCCGACCCGCAGATGGCCAACATCGTGTACGCCAACATCGAGGAGTGCCAGAACAAGAAGCTGTACCCCCCGAACGGCATATACACGACCGAAGACGCGATACTGTTCCTGGAGCGCAAGTTCGCGACGGGACAGGCGAAGGAGTACAGGTCCAAGAAGGTCGAGAGCATCATCGACAGGTCACTCCTGCCGCACCTGGGCGACACCGCTGAGGCGAGGATGAAGAAGTCCATATTCCTCGGCAGGGTCGCGCGGACAATCCTCGAGCTGGAGCTCGGGAAGAGGAAGGAGGACGACAAGGACCACTACGCGAACAAGAGGCTGAAGCTCGCGGGGGACCTGATGGAGGACCTCTTCAGGGTCGCGTTCACGAACCTGATCAAGGATCTGAAGTACCAGCTCGAGAGGGGCTACACGAGGAAGAAGGGCCTCAGGATATCGTCGGCCATCAGGCCGGACCTCCTGACCCACAGGCTCCTGCACGCGTTCGCGACCGGCAACTGGGTCGGCGGCAGGGCGGGCGTATCGCAGCTGCTCGACAGGACGTCCAACATGAGCGCCCTGTCACACCTGAGGCGCGTCACGTCCCCGCTCACGAGGAGCCAGCCGCACTTCGAGGCGCGTGACCTGCACCCGACTCAGTGGGGCAGGCTGTGCCCGAACGAGACACCTGAGGGCCAGAACTGCGGCCTTGTCAAGAACTGCGCGCTCATAGTCGATGTCAGCGAGGGCACGGACGACAAGGATGTCATCTGGCTCCTGCGCGACCTCGGCGTGAAGGAAGTGAGCGAGCAGCAGACGACGGAGACGCGTGTCTACGTCAACGGGGACCTCATCGGCCTGCACGACAAGCCCAAGGAGCTCGTCGAGGAGATCAGGCAGAGGAGGCGCTCGGGGCTGCTGTCGTCCGAGGTGAACGTGCGCTTCGACGACAACATGAACGAGATCATAATCAACTGCGACGAGGGCAGGCTGAGGAGGCCGCTGCTCGTCGTCCGCCACGGCAAGACGCTCATGAACCACAGGCATGTCGAGGACATGCGCTCGAAGAAGGCGAAGTGGGCGGACCTGATACGCGAGGGCGTGGTCGAGTGGATCGACGCGGAGGAGGAGGAAGACTCCTACATCGCCGGGTCGGCCTACATGGCACCCCAGAAGTGCGACCACTGCGGCAAGCTCCTGTCCGAGACGGACGTGGACTGGCGCAACCCCGGCGAGGAGGGCAAGGTCGTCCTGGAATGCAAGAGCTGCGGCGGCACCATCCAGGTGGAGTCGCTTCTCAAGGACGAGCACACGCATGTCGAGATAGACCCCATGGTCATCCTGGGCGTCTGCTCGGCGCTGGTGCCGTACCCGGAGCACAACTCCAGCCCGAGGGTCACGATGGGCTCAGGCATGGCGAAGCAGTCGCTCGGACTCAGCTCGTCCAACTACAGGGTGAGGCCGGACACTAGGAGCCACGTGATGCACTACCCGCAGAAGCCCCTGACGACCACGAAGCCGATGGAGTTCGTGGCGTTCGCCCAGAGGCCCGCGGGCCAGAACTTCGTGGTCGCGATCATGTCGTACCAGGGATACAACATGGAGGACGCGATAGTCATGAACAAGTCCTCCGTGGAGCGCGGCCTCGGCCGCTCGGCGTTCATGAGGACGTACAGAGCGGAGGAGCGCAGGTACCCAGGCGGCCAGGAGGACCACTTCGAGATACCGAGCCCCGACGTCAGGGGCGCGAGGGCCGACCAGTCCTACAGCAACCTGGGCGAGGACGGCCTCATCAGCCCCGAGACGAGGGTCGAGGGTGGGGACGTGCTCATAGGCAAGACCTCTCCCCCGAGGTTCCTCGAGGAGGAGGCGGACTTCCTGACGCCCCAGAAGAGGCGCGAGACATCCGTGACCGTCAGGCCGGGCGAGAAGGGCTGGGTCGACTCCGTCATGCTGACGGAGTCCGAGAACGGCTCCAGGCTCGTCAAGGTCAAGGTCAGGGACGAGAGGACCCCGGAGCTGGGGGACAAGTTCGCCTCCAGGCACGGGCAGAAGGGTGTCGTAGGTCTGCTGGTCCCGCAGGAGGACATGCCGTTCACGGAGGACGGCCTGATCCCGGACCTCATAATCAACCCGCACGCCATCCCGTCGCGTATGACCGTCGCCCACGTGCTCGAGATGATCGGGGGCAAGGTCGGCTCGATGGAGGGCAGGTTCATAGACGGGACCGGCTTCAGCGGCGAGAGGGAGGAGGCGCTCAGGGACGCCCTCATCAAGAATGGCTTCAAGCAGAACGGTAACGAGGTCATGTACGACGGCATCACCGGCCGCAAGGTCGAGTCCGAGGTGTTCGTCGGCGTCATCTACTACCAGAAGCTGCACCACATGGTCTCGGGCAAGCTCCATGTCAGGAGCAGGGGCCCGGTCCAGATACTCACCAGGCAGCCGACTGAGGGGCGCTCGAGGCAGGGCGGCCTGAGGTTCGGTGAGATGGAGAGGGACTGCCTGATAGGCCACGGCGCGGCCATGGTCATCAAGGACAGGCTGCTGGACGAGTCCGACGGGACGCTCCAGTACGTGTGCGGCAACCCGAGCTGCGGCCACATAGCCATACTGGACAGGCGCGGCACGCTCAGGTGCCCAGTCTGCGGCAACAACTCGAAGGTATACCAGGTGCAGACCTCGTACGCGTTCAAGCTGCTCCTAGACGAGCTGCTCTCGTTAGGCGTGGTCATGCGTCTTCAGCTGGAGGACTTGAAATGATGATATCGGGCGTTACGAAGAGGATATCCGCGATCAAGTTCGCGCAACTGTCGCCGGACGAGATACGCAAGATGAGCGCCACGAAGATCATCACGGCGGACACGTACGACGATGACGGCTTCCCGATAGACATGGGCCTGATGGACCCGCACCTAGGCGTGATCGAGCCCGGGCTCAGGTGCAAGACCTGCGGCAAGAAGGTCGACGAGTGCCCGGGGCACTTCGGGCACATCGACCTCGCGATGCCCGTTATACACGTAGGTTACGTCAAGGAGATCAAGAAGCTCCTGCAGTCCACCTGCCGCTCGTGCGGCAAGCTGCTGCTGACGGGCGAGCAGGCCGCGGAGTACCTCAAGCAGAGGGACAGGATGGAGGAGCTCGGCGGGGACACGCTCGACACAGCGACGGTCCACAAGGAGGCGGCCAAGGACGCGGCCTCGAGGACCACGTGCCCTCACTGCACCACCGTCCAGCTGAAGATCACGCTCGACAAGCCGACGACCTTCAGGGAGGAGGGGCACAAGCTCACCCCGAAGGAGGTCAGGGAGCGGCTCGAGCGCATACCGAACGAGGACATGATCGCGCTCGGCATGGACCCGAACGTGTCCAGGCCAGAGTGGATGATCCTGACCGCCCTGCCGGTCCCGCCGGTGACGGTCAGGCCGTCCATCACCCTCGAGTCCGGGGACAGGTCCGAGGACGACGTGACGCACAAGCTCGTCGATGTCCTGAGGATCAACCAGAGGCTGAGGGAGAACAGGGACGCGGGCGCGCCCCAGCTCATAGTCGAGGACCTCTGGGAGCTGCTGCAGTACCACGTCACGACGTACTTCGACAACCAGACCTCGGGCATACCGCCCGCGAGGCACAGGTCCGGCAGGCCTTTGAAGACGCTGGTCCAGAGGCTGAAGGGCAAGGAGGGCAGGTTCAGGTCGAACCTGTCCGGAAAGAGGGTCAACTTCTCCGCGAGGACGGTGATATCCCCGGACCCGATGCTGTCGATCAACGAGGTCGGGGTCCCGGAGGCCGCCGCGAGGGAGCTGACTGTGCCGATAAGGGTCACCGAGAAGAACCTGGCAGTGGCCAGGGAGATGGCCTCGCGCGGGCCGGCCCCACCGGGACCGATATACAAGGCCGGCGTGAACTACGTCATCCGCTCGGACGGCCGCAGGATAAAGATCACGGACAAGAACGCGGCGACCGTCTCGGAGGGCGTAGAGGCCGGGTACATCGTCGAGAGGCACCTGATGGACGGCGACATAGTGCTGTTCAACAGGCAGCCGTCCCTGCACAGGATGTCCATCATGGCGCACGAGGTCAGGGTCATGCCACACAGGACCTTCAGGTTCAACCTGTGCGTGTGCCCGCCGTACAACGCTGACTTCGACGGCGACGAGATGAACCTCCACGTGCTCCAGAGCGAGGAGGCCAGGGCGGAGGCCAAGGTGCTGATGAGGGTCCAGGAGCACATCCTGAGCCCGAGGTTCGGCGGCCCGGTCATAGGCGGCATACACGACCACATCACGGGCGCGTTCCTGCTGACCCACGAGGACTCGAAGTTCACCAGGGAGGAGACCCTGAGGATCATGGAGAAGATCCCGCTGCTCGACATGCCCAAGGCGGGGACCAAGGTGGACGGGGTCGACTACTGGGGCGGGAAGCAA
The DNA here is from genome assembly GCA_030836605.1 of Thermoplasmatota archaeon. Classification (GTDB taxonomy): domain Archaea; phylum Thermoplasmatota; class Thermoplasmata; order UBA10834; family UBA10834; genus UBA9653. The sequence goes on from JAUPMC010000091.1 coordinate 16,199, forward strand.
CTGTTCAGCCTCATCCTGCCCAAGGACCTGCACATGACCTTCAAGTCGTCCATCTGCCAGAGGTGTGACGAGTGCAAGAAGGAGGCGTGCGAGCACGACTCGTTCGTGGTCATACGCGGCGGCGAGCTCATCGCGGGCACGATCGACGAGAAGGCCATCGGGGCGTTCAAGGGGCGCATACTGGACAAGCTGTCCAGGGACTACGGCCCCGACACCGCGAGGCTCTTCATCGACAGGTCGACCAAGATGGCCATCGGGGCCATCATGGTCCGCGGCTTCACCACGGGCATTGACGACGAGGACATCCCCGACCAGGCGAAGAGGGAGATAGACGACGCGATGACCCAGGCGAGGATGAAGGTCGAGGAGCACGTGTCCGCGTACAGGCGGGGCGAGCTCGAGCAGATGCCCGGCAGGTCCCTCGAGGAGACGCTCGAGGTCGAGATCATGAAGGTCCTGGGCAAGGCGAGGGACACCGCGGGACAGATCGCGGGCAGGCACCTCGGCATGGAGAACTCGGCGGTCATAATGGCCAGGTGCGGCGCGAGGGGCTCGATGCTGAACCTGTCGCAGATGGCCGGCGCCATCGGCCAGCAGGCCGTCAGGGGCGAGCGTCTGTCCAGGGGTTACTGGAACAGGACGCTCCCGCACTTCAAGAAGGGCGACCTCGGGTCCGAGGCGAGGGGGTTCATCAAGAACTCCTACAAGAGCGGCCTCACGCCGACGGAGTACTTCTTCCACTCGATGGGTGGCAGGGAGGGGCTCGTCGATACCGCGGTCAGGACTTCCAGGTCCGGGTACATGCAGAGGAGGCTCATCAACGCCCTGGAGGACCTCAAGGTCATGCAGGACGGCTCGGTCAGGAACACCGCGGGGACCATCATACAGCTCGAGTACGGCGAGGACGGCATCGACCCGACCAGGAGCGTCCAGGGCGAGGCCGTGGACGTCGACGACATCATACTCAGCGTCCTCGGGGACAAGGGCGAGCTCATAGCGAAGGTCCGCGAGAAGGGCGTCGTGAGCTACGGCATCCAGGACAGGGACCTGCTCGAGACGCCAGAGGAGCCGGAGGCGGAAGAGGAGCCTGAGTTCGACGCCAGCGGCGGAGAGGAGGGATGATCTATGTGCGCAAAGAACCCCGCTGAGGTCTTCGTGAACAAGGGCGTGGACCAGAAGACCGCCGAGAAGCTCATCGAGAGCGGCTTCACGTTCACGAAGGTCTCGAGGGCCAACGAGAAGACGCTCAGGGAGATAGAGAAGCTGATAGGCGAGAAGAAGCTCAAGGGCGTCCTGGCCGCCGTCAAGGCCAAGGAGAGGGCACCCAAGAAGAAGAAGGAGAAGCCCCTCAAGACGGTCAAGATCGATAAGAAGCAGGTCCCGCTGAAGGTCCAGAGGTCGACCGCGTTCGAGATCAAGCTGAAGAAGATGGTCGACGACATGGGCAGGAAGCTCCCGTGGGAGGTCCTGCACGAGATCGCGGCCAGGCTGGACGGCGCCGAGATACCGGACAAGCACCTGAAGAAGATCCTCGAGGTCACGTGCGACAGGCACGAGACGCACAGGATAGACCCGAGCGAGTCCGTCGGCATACTCGCCGCCCAGAGCATTGGCGAGCCCGGCACGCAGATGACCATGAGGACGTTCCACTACGCTGGTGTGGCCGAGATGAACGTCACGCTCGGCCTGCCGAGGCTCATCGAGATCGTGGACGCGAGGCGCGTGCCGAGCACGCCCATCATGGAGATACATCTCGAGAAAGCCGCGCAGGACGACCTGGAGAAGGTCCGGCAGATCGCGTCGAACATCGAGCTGACCAAGATCATAGACATCGCCGACGTCGAGACCGACATCAACAAGATGGAGGTCATGGTCCGGCTGGACAGGCGCAAGATGGAGAGGAAGTCCATCACCCCCGAGGAGGTCCTCAGGAAGCTGAACAAGGCGAAGGGCCTCAAAGGCCTCGCGGAGATGCGCGAGGGGAACGTCGTCATCAAGTGCGACGAGCCCTCGTACAAGAAGCTCCAGAGGATCTCGGAGGACACGAAGTACACCCCGATCAAGGGCATAGAAGGCATCACGAGGGCGGTCATCCGCAAGTTGAGCGGCAGGTACGTCGTCTACACCGAGGGCTCCAACCTCGAGAAGGTGCTCGAGATAGAGCTCGTGGACAGGGCCAACACGACGACCAACAGCATACTCGAGATATTCGAGGTGCTCGGGGTCGAGGCCGCCAGGAACTCGCTCATAGTCGAGGCGTCGAAGACGCTGGACGAGCAGGGCCTGACGGTGGACATACGGCACATCATGCTCGTGGCGGACCTGATGACGAACGACGGCGACGTCAAGGCGATCGGCAGGCACGGCATATCCGGCCGGAAGTCGAGCGTGCTCGCGAGGGCGGCGTTCGAGATAACCTCCACGCACCTGTTGCGCGCGGCGATAACGGGAGAGATCGACACGCTCGAGGGCGTTGTAGAAAACATTATAGTTGGCCAGCCGGTTACAGTCGGTACTGGCGCGGTAAACCTCGTGTGGTCGCCGGCCAAGAAGGAAGGTGCGTGAGCATGGACATCGCGAGAGCGCTCAAGACAGCGGCCACATCCGGTGACGTCAGGTTCGGGCTGACGGAGACCAGGAAGTCCGTGAAGAACCGCGAGGCGAAGATGGTCGTCCTCGCGAGCAACTGCCCGGGCAGGGAGGGTTTCGAGGACATGCAGGGGATAAAGCTGCTGGCCTACCCCGGGACGAACGTCGAGCTTGGGGCCGCGTGCGGGAAGCCGTTCCCGATAGCCGCGCTGGCCATCGTGAGCCCAGGGGAGTCGAACATACTCTCGGCATGAAGGATCTGGTTCCAATGGGCGAAATCACCCTTACGGGGGACACCCTCCGGTACATCTCTTTGTTCGAGAAGATCACGGGCACGCAGGTCAAGGACTGCCTCGAGACCGAGGAGAAGCTCGTGTTCGTCGTCGAGAAGAACCAGGGCTCCAGGGCCGTCGGCAAGAAGGGCGAGAACGTCATCCGCCTGTGCAACCTCACGGGGAAGAACATACACGTCATCGAGTACTCGGACGACCCCGAGACCTTCGTCAAGAACGTCTTCCACACCTACAGCGTCCAGTCCGTGACCATCGAGGACCGCGGGACCATCAGGCACGCGACCGTGACCGTGGACCCGAAGGTGAAGGGGAAGGCCATAGGCAAGAACGGCCGGAACCTGAGGATAGCCCGGGAGATAGTGAGCAGGCACCACAACATACAGAGCATCAGCGTCGCCTGAGCGGCTCCCGCTCCACCTCGAGCCTGTCAGCGGTCGGGTACTCCTCGACCATGAAAGACGGCAGCGCGAGCTCCGGGGCCAGTTCCTCAAGGACCCATGGGGCGACCTCGAGCCTGTGCTTCTCCTCATCGACCCACATCAGCTTCGCGGGCACCGCGAAGTCGCGGGCCAGGGCGCGCGCGGTCCCTTCAGGGTCCTTCGTCTCGATGACCCCTTTCAGCAGCGTGCCGTCGTCCGTGAGTATCTCATGCGGCCTGCGGACGTTGCGCGCCCGCCTCTCGATCCTCTCCCTCAGCTGCACGCCGTCCTTGAACGACGACGAGCAGTAGTGGAGGGGCGTCCCGGCGCCGGACCTCAGGACGCCCATCGCGAGCTCCTCGCTCCCGGCGACCGCGGAGGAGACGTCGTCCTTGACGTCGAACCCCTGGGCCCTGAGGGCCTTCCAGTTGGTCTCGGAGAACTCGAGCTCGTTCAGGTTGACGAAGTCGAGGCCGAGCGCCTCCGCGGACCTGACCAGCGCGAGCGTCTCCCTGTCGCGTCCCGGGACCACGGGGACCTCGAGCCCGGCGGCCATCCCCATCCTCTTCGAGAGCTTGAGCGCGTCCGCGAACTCCGTCCTCTCCAGCCTGGTCCAGAGCCCGAGCGGAGGATGGAACCGTATCTCGTCCAGGCCGGCCCTGGCGACCCTGCCTATCCTCCTTCCGTCTGTCGTCGATGTGTAGAGATGTATGTGATGGTCCTCGCCGAAGCGCTTCTTGAGCGCCCGGATGGACTCCGCGGTCCTCTGGACTGCGATCAACGGGTCCCCGCCCGTGATGCCCGTCCCGAGGGCGTCCATGAGTGTCGCCTCCTCGAGAGCCTCACCGACAGCCCCTATCCTCCTCTCGTTCGCGTAGAAGACGTCCTTGCCCTTCTTCTTCGTGGATAGGGGGCAGTACCCGCACCTCCTCGCGCACTTCCCCGTGACGAGGAGGACCATCTTCGCCCCCTTCTCGCACAGGACGCACCCTTCCGGGAGCGCGCCCGTGTACGCCGACCCCTTCTTCATCCGCCGGATTCTTCCCACGGCCTCTCGTATGCGTTCGAGGTTATTGAAATCATACGGACGGAAGGATTAACCGGGCGCCCGCGGATTCACCCGCCATGAAGATGGAGAAGAACACCCGGATCATCCTGGCGCTCGATGTCACGACCAAGGACGACGCCCTGCGAGTCGTCCGAGCGGTCAAGGACCACGTGGACGCGATCAAGATCAACTGGCCCCTGATACTGGGGGCCGGCCCGGAGATCATCACGGACCTGTCGAAGGTCAAACACGTGATATGCGACCTGAAGGTCGCAGACATCCCGAACACGAACAGGCTCATCGTGGAGCAGGCGATGGCGCGGGGTGCCTCGGCCATAATCTGCCACGGGTTCACCGGGGACGACTCGGTCAAGGCCTGCGTGGACGCAGCCAAAGGCCAGATATTCGTGGTCACGGAGATGAGCCACCCCGGCGGGAAGCAGTTCACGGCGCCCCTGGCGGACAAGCTCGCGGCGATAGCCAAGAGCGCGGGCGCGCGCGGGATAGTGGCCCCGGCGACGAGGCCCGAGAGGATAGCCGACCTCAGGAGGACGATCGGGGACCTGGAGATAATCAGCCCCGGCGTGGGCGCCCAAGGGGGCAGGGCCTCTGACGCGCTGAAGGCGGGCGCGGACTACATAATCGTGGGCAGGGCGATCTACGACGCCCCCGACCCCGGCGCCGCCGCCCGGAAGTTCGCCGAGGAGACCGCTTCCGTGCACTGACGGCGCCGACGCCGCCGGGGGCCGGCAGGTCAGTGCGAACGTGTCGCATGCCAGATGCCCGTTTTTCGGACACCACGTCCGTAGGACGTGACCCCTAACGTATATATAGCACCCCAGGCATCGGTGGGCTACTATCGCACTAGGTGGAGTTGTCGTTGGCCGAAGCAAGGGATAGTCCTGCTAGGTCCTTTGTGCCCAAGCTTTTGAGGGGGGGCGAGGGACCGAGCGAGTTGGGCAAGTGGATGAGGGCGAACGGGTCGGCATTGCTCATGCTGACCTTCATGTTCCTGCTTGCGCTGTTCATACGGTCGTACTTCGCTTATGAGATGTCCGCCGAGAACGACTACTTGGTCTCGGGCGGGTCCGACTCGTATTATTGGCGCAGGATCATCGACTTCCACGTAGATACTGGCGAGAGCCTGTTCTGGGACCCGCTGCTCAACTATCCGGACAGCCTCATCAACCCGAGGCCGCCGTTCTTCAGCATGTCCGTGGCCGTGCCAGCCGTGCTGTTGGAGGGCCTGTTCGAGTCGGTGGACGACTCGGTCGGGTTCTTCTTCGTGTGGTCGACGGCCTTCTGGGGCGCCCTGACTGTCGTGCCGGTGTACTTCCTGGGCAAGGAGGCGTTCGGCCGCAGGGTCGGCCTGGCGGCCGCGCTGTTCTTCGCCATAATCCCGGCGCACGTGCAGCGCAGCGTACTGTCGAACGCGGACCACGACGCGATCATCCTGTTCCTCATAGTCACGATATTCTACTTCCTCCTGAAGTCCATCAGGCTCCAGGAGCACAAGAAGTGGGTCGAGAAGTGGAGCTGGAAGGAGCGGAAGGCCGTCGCCGCTGGCCTCAAGGGCTACTTCGCCGGCAGCCGCACGCCCATGCTGTACGCGCTGATGGCGGGCACGGCCTACGCCGCGCTCATGATGACGTGGGTCGGTTTCGCGTATGTCACGGTCATCATACTGGTCTACTACATCGTGCAGCTGTTCATCAACATGTTCCGGTACCAGGACTCGATGAGCATCACCATGATCATGCTCGTCATGTTCGGCTTCGGAAGCCTGATGGCGTTCCCCTACTACGCGAACTACAGCCTCACGTTCGGAGGGGTCGACTCCTTCTTCGACGACAGGTTCCTAGTACCGCTGTACCTCACCCTGGGTGGCCTGTTCTTCGGGTCCATGTTCGTGGTCACGAGGGACTACCCGTGGACGATATCCATCCCGGCTATTGCAGGCGTGTCCTGCGCGGTCGTCGGGGCCCTGTCGCTCTTCTACCCGTGGCTCATCGAGTCAGTCATCAGCGGCCAGGGGTATTTCAGCTCGAGCAAGCTGTACTCCACGATCGCGGAGGCGCGGGCGCCTCAGTTCTCTGAGCTCGCCCTGTCCTTCGGCATGGTCACGTTCTTCATGTCCCTGGCGGGGCTCATTTACGCGATGGTGCGGATACCGAAGCGGACGGGCGCCGAGTACATCTTCATGGTCGTCTGGCTCGCGGTGTCCATTTTCATGGCGATATCCGCCGGCAGGTTCATGTTCAACGCCGCGCCGGCGTTCGCGATATCGGCCGCGTGGGTGTTCGTCATCATAATCGACGGACTCGACTTCAACAGCGTCCGGAGGGCCATGGCCGGCGCGAGCGGGTCCGTGTTCGCGGTCTTCCGCAAGAGCGTGAAGATACGGCACATCGTGGGCGTCCTGTTCCTAGGGTTCCTGGTGCTGCTGCCCAACGTCTGGTACAGCGTCGACGCGGGCATACCCTCCGAGACGAAGAGGAGCTACGACAAGGACATCTACTTCACCATGCCGAGCTTCATGCGGCCCGGTGATTACGACGAGTTCAACGGGTCCAACTGGTACCTCGGCGCGTTCGGCTACTCGCTGCCGCTGCCATCGTATTACTATCCCGCGGCCTGGGACTGGTTCGCGGAACAGGATTCGGATGTGTACCCGGTCAGTTCCAGGCCCGCGTACGTGGCCTGGTGGGACTACGGGTTCGAGGCCATCGCCGAGGGCGAGCACCCGACCGTGGCGGACAACTTCCAGAACGGTTATCAGTTCACAGGGAACGTCATAATGGCCCAGAGCGAGGAGGACGCGATCGCGTTGTTCACGTACCGTCTGGTCCAGACCAGCCTCGGGTTGGGCGGCGAGACGGAGTCCAACGTCATGGCCCTCATGGACGCGTACGGTGTCGACACAGAGCGCGTGTATGAGATCGTCAACGGGGACGGTCAGCCGATCATCGACGAGGTGCTCTCCGACCCGGATGTCTACGGGCCGATGTCCTCTGACCTGACGGCGCCCAACGCAAGGATAGTCGCTGGCAGGGTCGAGCTCGCAAAGGTCGGCATCGACTCCCTCGTGGGGATGTACGACGCCATATGCGACATCACCGGCCTTGAGATAAGGTACTTCAACGTGGACTCGAGGATGTTCCCGATCTCGGCCTACAGCACTGGGATATTCTACGCCCCGGCGAAGCTCTCCGACAGGCGCCTGGACGGGTCGACCCCGACCGACTTCTTCAGGGTCGTGGCCGTCGACGCGAACGACATCCAGTACGAGCTGGACGAGCTGACGTCGGACATGAACATCGTCTCGTACGAGATAATCTACGAGGACATGTTCTACGACAGCATGTTCTACAGGGCGGTAGCCGGCGTGAGCGGGTCCGACCTGGGCACGACCAACGGCGGTCTCCCGGGCGTGTCCGGCTCTGTCCAGAAGGTCAGCGCCATGCCCGCTTGGAACCTGACGCACTTCAAGGTCGTCTACAGGACGGCCTACTACAACCCGTACCCGTACGCCGAGGTGTCGCTCCACTCCGACGAGTGGCGCGCGATCAGCTACGCCGAGGCGCTCGAGCTCAACACGAAGATAAACAGCGGGGAGGCCACCGGCGTGGTCGACTACAGCGCGAGCTCGCTGTACCAGAGCGGCACGGTCTTCCTCAAGTACTATCACGGGGCGTATGTCAACGGCACCGTCACGACAGAGAACGGCTTCCCGGCCGGAGGTCTGTGGGTCACCGTGCAGGACGAGTACGGCATACCCCATCAGCAGGTGAAGACCGATGCGGAGGGCAAGTACCACATCCTCGCCCCGTTCGGCAATGTCACCATCGTCATATCCGACGGCGACGCCCTGAACCAGGCCCTTGTGGGCAAGAACGTCGTCACGAGGATCAAGTTCAACGTCACGGACGACCAGGCGATGAGGGTCAAGCAGGACCTCGACGCCGACGGCGTCTTGGACTACATCATCACCAAGGACTATGTGATGACGGACTCCAGCATATTCGGCGACTTGTACTGGGACAACGACTATGAGGGCAACTTCACCGTCGAGACGGACGACCTGATCACGGAGGGCACCGTATACGCGGTGGACACTTCGTCGGGCATAACGTACGAGTTCGACGGGACGGGCGGGTCATTCTCGGGTCCCATCCCCCCTGGCCAGTACGATGTATACGCGCTCGCGCTCGGCGCGAACACGACGATCGGCGAGGCCGTCAACATCAGCTCCGGCTCGGAGGTCCAACTGGACCTCGCGGTGCAGCCGGCCGCGCTGTCGGGATACATACTCAACCCGGACAACTCTCCCGCAATCGGGATAGAGGTCGTCATGGACGATGCCTGGTCTGACGTGGTGTTCACGGCCTACAGCGAGTATGACGGCGGTTACCAGTTCGACCAGATCCTCCCCGGCGACTACGTGTTGACGACGACCGAGGAGGGCAAGATGCTCTTCGGCGCCACCATAGGCGTCGACCCTGGGGACAATGTGCAGAGGAACTTCACGCTCTGGAACAAGTGCTCGGTCGACATCAGGGTGACTGTCGACGGTGTGCCGGCCGCATACTCCGCGTACGAGGTCAGGGACGACTTCGGCATGGACGAGGTCGTCTCGGGCATAACGGACAAGTACGGCTGGGTGAGGGAGGACATCCCGAGTGGCGTGTACACGCTCCACGCGGTGTACTCCAGCGGCTCGGGCATATGGTCCGGCCAGATGCCACTCGACCTCTCCGACGCGACCCAGCTGTCGGGCACGCTCGCGGTCCGCGAGGCGTACAGCGTCTCGGGCACGTTGAAGTCCCAGGACTCCTCCGTGGTCGGGTCCGAGTACGTGACGTTCATATCCGAGTCCGGGGCGCGCGTGAGCGCGGTGACGGACGCTGCTGGCGCGTTCAAGGTCCTTTTGCCCCAGGGCGAGTACGACGTCGTCGCGGTGTCAGTGTCCGAGTCGGGCGTTTACGGGTCTCACATATCCGTCAATGGTGACAGGACTGGCTACGCGATCACGATGTCCGAGGGCGTCAAGATGTCAGGATACCTGTACAAGGACGCTAACGGCGACCTGGTGGCCTCCACGGACGAGAGGGCCAGGTACGCGAACATACGCGTGACCGATTCCGACGGAGTCGTCTACACATCGAAGTCAGGGTCCACATCGTGGTTCTCGCTGGTCCTCCCGGAGGGAGAGACTGTCACATTGTCCTTATCAGAGTCAGGTTACACCTCGTGGTCGTCGGAGGTACAGCACGGTGGCGATGTCCTCGCGGCCGACCTGTTGGTGCCAGCGGACGATGTCGAGGTCGCGGGCTTCCTGACATCCGGCGGCTCAGGGGTCAGCGGCGTGACCATATCATTCATACCGGACAACAGCGCCCTGGAGACAGTCGAGGCCGTTTCCGGCGCCTACGGCAGCTACTCGGTCGAGCTGGTGCCGTCCACTTACACGGTCAAGGTGGACCAGGAACTCGAGAACACGCCTGGCGCATGGTACCAGAGCGAGTCCTCCCTGGTCGTGGCCCCGAGCGGCTCCGTGCAGCCGCTGGACATAGAGTCGGTCCTCAGGATGTTCGTGCAGGGCGTGGTCCTTGGCGCGGCCGGGGACATCGAGCTGAAGTTCTCCGGCCCAGAGCAGGTGCCCCTGGACCTGGGCTCGTCGTTGACATACTCAGTGTATCTCATGCCGGGCACGTACTCGGTCTACGCGACGGGGATGACGGGCCCGGTCCCGTACGCAGCCCTGGAGCAGATCGAGGTGTCCCCGACCAGCGCCGAGCACGACATACAGCTCGAGCGCGCCTACAGGCTGTCAGGGTACATCAGCGTCGACGGGTCGACGCCGGATGACCCAGTCACGGTCATCGTGACCTCGGACGAGGGCGTCCAGATGATGAACACGTCGATGAGGTCCGGATACTACAACATGGTCCTGCCCAGAGGGGACTACGCAGTGATGTTCCTGCTCGAGGGCGTCGAGAACGACGCCGACGGCGGCAGGTATGTCGAGTACTGGAGCGAGGCGATGGTCACGATAGGCTCGGACGACGTGACGGCCGACCAGGCCCTCAGCACGCGCCTCGACAACGCGACCGTGGAAGGCACGGTCGTGGACGAGGATGGCGACCCCATCACGGCCATCGTCGAGATGTTCCCGAACGGCGACTACGGGATGTACGCTTCGTTCCTCACCAGCTCATCGGGCGAGTTCTCCGCCGAAGTCCAGCCGGGCGACTACACGGTGTATGTGACGCGCTCGGTGGACATGCGCGTGTCCGTGTCCGGCCTGGAAGTGGTCCGGAACTCGGGCGCGTCCTCGGACATACAGCTGTCCGTGGGCCAGTACCTGGAGGGTCGGCTGACGGTCGCTGGCGCCCCGAGCACAGAGACGGTCACCGCCTCCGGCGCCGACGGCACCGTGCTGACGGTCATCCCGTCCATCGACGGCTACTTCCAGTTCCTCCTACCCTCTGGGAACCACACAGTCGCGGCGAGCGCGGTCAGGTCAGAGGGCGGGCTCGATGTCTCTTACAGTCTGAGCAAGACTGTCTCTCTCGGCGGGAGCAGCGTGTATGTCGACTTCACGCTCCTCAGGGACACGAGGCGATATGTCGAGGCGACCTGGGACGAGACCCGGGCGGTCACTCTGGTCCCTGGCCAGACCGTGAGCTACGTCATAGCGATCGAGAACACCGGCAACATAGCCGACACTTACAAACTGACATACACGGGCACCGACTTCGAGGAGGTGTTCGAGCCGAGCGAGGTCTGGATAGACTTCGGGACGAACGGCAACACGGCCTATGTCGTCGCTGACCTCACGGTCACCGACACGGCGGTCGCGGGCAACAACACCGCGACCGTGACGGTCGCGTCCACGACCCAGTCCTCCGCGAGGGCGACCGTGAAGCTCGTCGTCGAGGTCCAGACCATGAGGTCGGTCTCGGTCGAGAGCCTCAACACATCCGCGTCGACATCGTCCAACCGCACGATGACGAAGTTCCTGCTCAACAACACTGGCAACGCCGAGGACGACTTCTTCGTGAGCGTCTCGAACACGGACGCCCTGAACGCGTCCGGCTGGTCCGCGAGGATAATGGACCCAGAGACCGGGGACTCGGTCAAGAACCTGACCCTGGCAGCCTTCGCGTCGAAGGAGCTCGCGGTGGAGTTCACGGCGATGAGGACGACCCCCGACCCGAAGGTCGAGGCGACGGTCCTCGCGTACTCGTCAATCGACGCCTCGGTGAGCGGATACGGTGCGGTGCCGGTGATGGTGGCCGATGTGGTGATAGGCCCAGGGGACTTGGACGTCGTAAGGGACGATGTCACCTACGAATACGATGTCGGCCGCCTGTACCTGGACGTCGGCCTAGTGATCGCCCTCGTGGCGCTCGTCGCGATGTTCTTCATCCTCAGGAAGCGCAAAGGCCTCGGCGGAGGTGGCAAGAGATGAGCCCGCGCCGCCCGACGGCCCTGCTGGTCCTGTTCGCCATGATGGTCGGCTTCACAGGGGCGTCCCTCCTGGGAGTGTCGGAGCCAGCGTCGGCCTACACGCCAGTCGAGGTGACCCTCGAGGTGCCCTCGTTCGCGGGCACGCTCGAGTCGGTCAAGTGCCAGCTCACGGTGACCGGAGGCCCCGCCGTGGATTACGGGACCAACTACACCTACAAGGCCGAGATCGTCGCCGACAACAAGACGGGCTCGTCCGTGTCGCCTTCCACTGGCTCGTCGGCCAGCGGCAAGTTCAACATCACGGTCACGATGCCAGGCGAGGCCCAGGACATCAAGGTCAGGATCAACGCGACCTCGAAGGCCGAGGACTCGGACGACAACGTCTACAAGGTCAGGGAGTTCGAGATCAAGGTGGTCTCCCCGATCGTCATAACTGCGACCGTGCACAACCCGGGGGATGTGGACGCGACTGACGTCACCGCGACGTTCTACGCTGACGGCATCCTGCTGGGGGAGCGCGAGTTCGACGTCCCGGCGGGCGAGAGCGTCGACCTGGTGTACAACTGGACATGGGCCAACATCGATGAGGGGGAGCATGTCGTCACGGTGGTCGTCGACGACGAGGACGGGCTCGTGGAGTTCAGCGACGGGAACAATGTGTACTCTATGACGATATACGTGGGCTCCCAGGGCAACCCGGTCGGGGCGGTGCTCACCGTGGGCGTGATAATCATGAGCGTGCTCGTGGCGCTGATGGTACTCGCGAAGCCGCAGAGGAAGAAGTGAGCCGACCCAGGCGCTGGGATAACCTGAAATATCCATAGTCTCTTATCCGCATACCCATAGGAGTGACTGTATTGTCAGAGGACATCGTGGAGGTCTCGGACGACAACTTCGCGTCCGTCGTCAAGGGCTCGGGGAAGCTGATCATAGACTGCTGGGCGCCATGGTGCGGCCCGTGCAGGATGCTCGCGCCGACGTTCGAGGCGCTGGCCAAGGACTACAAGGGCAAGGTCACATTCGCGAAGATGGACACCGACAAGAGCGCCAAGACCGCGATGTCCCTGGGGATAAACAGCATCCCGACGCTGATATTCTTCAACGGCGGGCAGCAGGTCGAGCGCGTGACCGGCGTCCGCCCCAGGGCGGACATCGAGAACACGATGAAGAGGGTCTTCAAGTAGGGCTCAGAGCTTCTTGAGGAGCTCCTCGAGCTTCCCCTGGAGGTTCATCGCGCTCGCGGCCACGGCGACCTCGCCGCGCGTCTTCTCGAGCAGGCTCCTCGCGATGTCCTGCTTCCTCCTGACCGCGACGATCGCGTCCGGGTAGTCGAACCGCATGAGCGCGGTGTAGATGTCCTCCATGCGGTCCAGGAAGTAGTTCGCCCGCATCACGTTCCCCCGCTTCAGCTCGTCTAGGGAGAACCTCCGCAGCTCGCCGACCGTGTCGCCCAGCCCGAGGAGGTACGGCACGCTCTCGACGCCCAGGTCCTCCGGGGACGGCACATCGTCCTTCTCCAGTATCGAGAGCATGATTCCGACCTCAGAGTACTCCTGGAAGGCGCTCTCCACGTATCCCGCGGACGCCAGGTCCGGGTGGTCCGCGAGGAGGCTCGACAGCCTGGAGGTCTCGTCCTTCAGGTCGTCCAGCAGCTCGTCGAACTCCTCCTCCCTGTGGAGGCACTTCAGCACGGTCCCCGAGAGCCTGACGACGGCCCTGGATGACTTCAACGCGACCTCCCTGATCTGGTCCTTCTCGTCCAGCTCCTCCTCTATCTTGGAGACGACCTTGTCCAGGTTCATCATGCGCTCAGACCCCTTATCTCGTTCATACGCGCGACCTTCCTGTCGAGGAAGTCCTTCCTGCCTATGTCGTGCCTGACGAAGACCTTGCCGGTCACATGCTGGACGCCGTCCTCAGCGATTCGCTCGGCCTCCTCGATGTTGCCCGCGAGGCCGACGACCCCGACCGAGCGGGACGTCGTCGTGAACACCCTGCCGTCCTTCTCGTTGACGTTGGCGTAGTAGAGGATGGCCCCCGCGGCCTCAATGGCCTCCTCGTCCACCCTGATCTCCTCGCCCGAGAGGGGTGTCGAGCCGTATCCCTGGGGCACCACGTACTTGCACACGGAGGCCTTGCTGGCGAACCTCACCTCCTTCTTGGACAGGTCCCCGGCGGCGATGCCCTCGCAGATCGCCCCGAAGTCGCTCTCGAGGAGCGACAGGACGTTCATGGCCTCGGGGTCGCCGAACCTGGCGTTGAACTCTATCACCTTCGGCCCGTCCTTCGTGAGCATGAACTGCCCGTAGAGCGGGCCTCGGTAGTCGGCCTCCTCCTTCTCGAGCGCGCGCACGGTGTCGGTCATGATGGAGACGGCCTCGTCGTAGTCGTGCCTGGACAGGAACGGCAGCAGTCCGTCCTCCTGCGAGTACGACCCCATCCCTCCCGTGTTCGGGCCCTGGTCGCCCTCGTACGCCCGCTTGTGGTCCTGGACCGCGGGCATGGGGACGACCCTCTTGCCGTCGCAGAACGCCTGTACAGTGAACTCCTCGCCCACGAGCTTCTCCTCGATGACGATGCTGGCCCCGCCTATCCTCTTGGAGATGATCTCGTCGGCGTACGTGATGATGTCCTGGCGGGTCATCAGGTGCTCGCCGAAGACCTTGACCCCCTTGCCGCCAGTGAGCCCGACGGGCTTCACGACTAGGTCGGTGCCGAAGCTGTCGAGCGCGGTGAGGACGTCCCTGACGGTGTCGGCCTTTGCGAACTTGACGGACCCCCGGACCCCGTGCTTCTTCATCAGGTTCCTCATGAAGCTCTTGGAGGTCTCGATCCTGGCCGCACCCTTTGTCGGGCCGGCCGTGGGGATCTCCGCGGCCTCGAGCCCGTCGACGAGCCCGGCCTCCAGCGGGGCCTCAGGGCCGACGATCGCCAGCTCCACGCTCTTCGCCCTGGCGAAATCCACGACCTTCTGCACGTCGGTCTCGTCGACCAGGGCGACCTCCTTGGCGAGCCTCGCGATGCCTGGGTTGCTGTTCTTCATGCAGACGAATACCTCTGCTCCAGACCTCGCGAGCGCGCGCACGATCGCGTGCTCACGCGCCCCTCCCCCTACGGCCAGCACTCTCATCTTATGCAACCTCCGAGTGCATCAGGCTCGGCTCATATGAACATTGCCACATCCTCGGTGCGTGGGCGCGGCCGAGCGGTCCAGCAAACCATTTAAGACGGCTAACTCCTTCTACCGCCCGATGACACACGCTGGCCTCGCCGCCGAGATGCTCAAGGCAGCGGGCGCCGCCGTCGGCGACACGATCTCCGTCCAGCGGGGGGATGAGAAGCACACGGGCGTGCTCATGCCCCGCCACGAGTTCAGCGACGAGGCCATCGTCACGCTCAAACTGTCCTCAGGGTACAACATCGGCATACGGGTGACCAAGGGATGCACCGTCTCCCTGGTCTCCAAGAAGGAGGTCAAGGACCATGTCCGGAAGGCGATGCCCCGAGGCGATGGGAAGAAGGACGTGGCGGTCATAAGCACGGGCGGGACGATCGCGTCGTACGTGGATTATCGGACGGGCGCGGTCCACCCGGCGAAGTCCGCGGAGGAGCTCATCTTCTCGGTGCCGGAGCTGATGGACCTGTGCAATGTGCGGGCGAAGGTGCTCTACTCCATACTGAGCGAGAACATGACCGTGGCTCACTGGCAGGGGCTGGCGAGGGCGGTCGCGGAGGAGCTCAACTCCGGCGCCACAGGCGTCATCGTGCCCCACGGGACGGACACGATGGGGTTCACGTCCGCGGCCCTGTCCTTCATGCTCAAGAACCTGACGGGCCCGGTCGTGTGCGTCGGCTCCCAGCGCTCGTCCGACCGCCCCTCATCGGACGCGACCACGAACCTGCTCGCGGCCACGAGGCTGTGCGTCGGCTCGGACCTCGGCGAGGTGGTCGTGGTGATGCACGGCGAGCCCTCGGACACCTACTGCTCGGTCCACAGGGGCACCAAGGCCAGGAAGATGCACTCGTCGAGGCGGGACGCCTTCGCGAGCATGAACATCCACCCGATAGGCCGGGTCGAGGGACCCAGCGTCAAGCTCAACGGTCATTACGTGAAGCGGTCGGCGGGCCCGGTCGAGGTGAGGGACAAGATAGACGGCCGCGTGAGCCTCCAGTACTTCTACCCGGGGTTCGAGGAGGACCACTTCGACATGATCGCGTCGCACGTGAAGGGCGTGGTCGTCGCGGGCACGGGCCTCGGCCATGTGTCCGAGCCCATCATCAGCTCGATACGGAAGGCCGTGAAGAACGGCGTGCACGTGGTCGTGACGACCCAGTGCCTGCAGGGCTCGGTCAACCTCAACGTCTATTCGACCGGCAGGGACATGGTCGCCGCGGGCGCGCTCCCGGTCGGGGACATGCTCCCGGAGACGGCGTACGTGAAGCTCATGTGGGCGATGGGACAGACGGACGACTACGCGGAGGTCAACAAGATCATGCTCACGAACATCGCGGGCGAGCTGACCAAGGGGAGGGAGCTCTGACTTGGACTACGGCACCCTCGGGCTGAAGATCGGCATAGAGATACACCAGCAGCTCTCCACGGGCAAGCTGTTCTGCGGCTGCGCGTCCGAGCTGGTGGACGAGCATCACAAGGAGATAGTCAGGTGGCTCCGGCCGACCCAGAGCGAGCTCGGGGAGATAGACAAGGCCGCGCTCGAGGAGGCCGAGAGGAAGCTCCAGTTCAGGTACCAGACGGTGCCGTGCTCGTGCCTGGTCGAGGCGGACGAGGAGCCTCCCCACGACGCAAACAAACTCGCGATCGAGGTGTCGCTGGAGATGGCCTCGCTGCTCCACATGCGCCCTGTCGACGAGATACACTTCATGCGCAAGATAGTCATAGACGGGTCCAACACTGGCGGGTTCCAGAGGACCGCGCTCATCGCGACGAAGGGCCATCTGGAGCTGGCGGGCAAGAGGTTCGGCATCGCCTCCGTGTGCCTCGAGGAGGACGCCGCGAGGAAGATGTCCGAGCACGGCTCGGAGGTCACGTACAGGCTCGACAGGCTGGGCATACCGCTCGTGGAGATCGCGACGGACCCCGACATGTCTACCCCGGAGGAGGCCCGCGCGGTCGCGGCGAGGATAGGCGCCCTCCTCAGGGCCACGAAGAAGGTCAGGCGGGGTATCGGCACCATCAGGGAGGACCTGAACATATCCATATCCGGGGGCGCCAGGGTGGAGATCAAGGGCGCCCAGGACCTGAAGCTCGTCCCGGTCTACATCGAGGAGGAGGTCAAGCGCCAGCTCGCGCTCCTGGAAATCAAGGACGTCCTGAGAGTGCGGGGCGCGAAGAAGGTCGCGCCCGAGGTCAAGGACCTGACGGGGCTCTTGAGGGGCAAGTCGTGCCGCGTGTTCAGGTCGGCCATAGACGCGGGAGGAAGGATATTGTCGGTCAAGCTGCCGAAGTTCGCGGGCACGCTCGGGAGGACCGAGGCAGGCGTGAAGCGGCTCGGGGCGGAGATGGCGGCGCACGCGCGCGTGGCCGGCGTCAAAGGCCTCTTCCACTCGGA
>JAUPMC010000092.1 GCA_030836605.1 Thermoplasmatota archaeon
AAAATGGAATTCTGTTGTTGGCCAGGATCCGTGCGCGTATGGTCAACCGCAGCGAATGTGCAGGATGCGGAGAGAAGCTCCGTATCAAAAAAAGATTCTTGGATTCTGCAGAGACCATAACCGCATAGCTCCGTGCCCTGCGGTCTTGAATAGCTCTGATGAGACTCGGAATGCTGCGTCAAGCTCGTCGAGGACGCCCAGAGCACCAAGGCCCCGATCGAGCGGTTCGCGGACACGGTGGCCGGGTACTTCGTGCCCGCGGTGCTGTCTGTCAGCGTCGCGACCTTCCTCTTCTGGTACTTCATCGGTTCCGGGGTTTGGGGCGTAGGGGACGCGCTCTCGTTCTCCCTGACGGCCTTCGTCTCGGTCCTCGTGATAGCGTGTCCGTGCGCCCTCGGGCTGGCCACTCCCACGGCCATAGTGGTCGGCACGGGCAGGGGCGCCCAGCTGGGGATACTGATCAAGGACGCCGCTGCCCTGGAGAGGGCCAGGGACCTCACTACTGTCATCCTGGACAAGACGGGCACCCTGACCGAGGGGGAGCCGAAGGTGGTAGCGGTCCGGCTCGGGGCCGCGAAGACCGATGGGGAGCTCCTGTCCCTCGCGGGGAGCGCGGAGAAGGGCTCCGAGCACGTCCTCTCGAGGGCCGTGCTCGCGGCGGCCGAGGCGGCGGGAGCGGCCCTGGAGTCGCCTGCCTCGTCCAGGGTCTATCCGGGCGAGGGGGTCACCGCGGATGTCGGAGGGAGGAGCGTCTCTGTCGGCAACCGGAGGATGATGGACAGGCTGGGCGTCCCCCTCGGGCCCCTCGGGGCGGACATGGATGCACTCCAGGACCAGGGCATGACGGTCGTGGCGTGTGCGGCCGACGGGGCGCTCATGGGGCTCCTCGGGGTCGCGGACACCCTCAAACAGGGCGCGAGGGACGCGGTCGCGGACCTCAGGGCCATGGGCCTCAAGGTCGTCATGATGACAGGGGACAACGAGAGGACCGCGAAGGCCATATCCGACCAGGCGGGCATACCCGAGTTCAGGGCCCAGGTGCTCCCGGCGGACAAGGCCGGGGCGGTCAAGGCGTTCCAGGAGAGCGGCGAGGTCGTCGCCATGGTGGGGGACGGCATAAACGACGCACCAGCGCTGGCCCAGGCAGACATTGGCATCGCCCTCGGCAGCGGCACGGACATCGCCCTCGAGTCAGGGAACGTGGTCCTGGTCGGGGGCGACCTCAAGGGGGTCGCGTCCGCCATCAGGCTGAGCAGACGGACTTTCAGGAAGATCAGGGAGAACCTGTTCTGGGCCCTGATCTACAACACGGCGTCCATCCCCATCGCCGCTGGGATCCTGTACCCCTTCACAGGTTGGCTCCTCAGCCCCATGATCGCCGCCGGGGCCATGGCGTTCAGCTCGGTGTCCGTGGTCACCAACGCGTCCCTCCTGCGGAGGTTCAAGCCATGAGGGCACGTTTACAATCAAAAAGGTTATCTTCAGGCTACCCAATAACAACCACAATCATCCAGGCGACCGAATGACATTCGGAGATGCGCCCTGAGGGCCCTCGGGCCAACGACCAGACAACGACGTCCCCCGGTCGGATGTGGTCTTGATGTTCAGTAAGAAAGTGTTCAAGGGATTCCTGGTAGAGCCCGAAGGCCGACTTCTGAAAGAGTTCGTGTTCAGCACGAAGGGCGAGGTCAGCTACGACGAGGTCAAGCAGGCCACCGCCGGCAAGGGCGACCTGGCCGCGCTGGGCGCCTTCGAGGTCGGCAAGATGGTCGGCACCGTCGTCCGGGGCAAGCGGATGCACATGCTCCTGGTCGGGAAGGACGTCGTCGAGGACGAGGACGTCGAGTTCGTCAAGGAGATGATTAACTCCGTCGAGGCCGGCTTCGAAGCCGCCTTGGACTCCAAGCTCGCCGAGGAGAAGAAGGCCTCGGAGGACGCCGCCGAGGCCGTGAAGAAGATGAAGGAGGAGTCGACCTCCCGCGCCCAGGAGATAATGGAGCTGGACCAGCTCAGGGAGGAGCTGGACAAGCTCAGGCAGGACACCGAGACCTGGCAGAAGGAGCTCGAGGAGTTCGAGGCCGAGGTCACGGACCGGCACACGCAGATCAACGAGAGGGTCACGCTCTTGCTCGAGAGGGAGCAGAGCCTCAACAGGAGCAAGCAGGCCTTCGAGGCGGCCACGGACGCGAAGCGGGACCTCGTGAGGGGCCTGCAGGAGAACTTCGCGCAGTCGGTCACGGAGTACGAGAAGGGGTACTCCAAGCTCGCGAAGGACAGGCAACAGCTAGCCGAGAGCCAGCAGAGGCACGAGGCGGAGCTGGGGGCCTATCAGGCGCAGAAGGCCGTCTGGGACAAGGAAGTCGAGAACCTCAAGGCGAGGGCCGAAGGCCTCGACTCGGAGAAGAATGAGCTCGACGCGGAGCGGCAGCGGCTGGACACGAGGCAGGGGGAGCTCGCGGACGCGCAGGCCCAGCTCGAGGAGGCCGTGACCGAGCTCGAGAAGGCGAGGGGCATCCTCGACAGCGAGAGGGCCGCGCTCGAGTCGGAGAAGCAGGCGGCGAGGTCGGAGTTCGACGCGGCGAACGAGGACCTGAAGAGGCGCGAGGAGGGCATGACCTCCGCAGAGAACGATGTCAGGATCAAGAAGTCCGAGCTCCAGGCCGCGCTGGCCGAGGTAGAACGCCAGTGCAAGGAGGCGGAGGGCAAGGCGAACAGCGTCGCGGCCACCATCAAGGGCCTTGAGGAGCGGGAGAAGGGCGTCGCCGGCGAGGAGCAGGAGATGAAGGCGCGCTGGGCGGAGGTGGACGCCAACGCCGAGGCGCAGCAGGCCGAGCTGTCCGCCCTCATAGGGAAGATCGGGAAGGACAACGAGGATCTCCAGAAGCGCTCGCAGGCGGTGGACGCGCGGGAGACCGCCCTGGCGGGCAGGGAGGTCGCCGTGTCTGACTCCGAGCGCAAGGTCGAGGCGCTCCTGAGGGACCTGGACAAGCGCGAGAAGGATGTCCAGAGGAAGGAGGCTTCGCTGAAGGAGGCCGTCGGCGCGCAGCAGCAGGCGGCCCAGACGATCTCCGAGCGGGAGGCCTCGGCGGCGGCCAGGGAGCAGACCCTCCTGACCAAGGAGGGACAGGTCGCTGAGCAGCAGGAGAGGCTGGACTCCATTTCCAGGGACCTGGAGGCCGTCAGGGCCGAGCTGGACGTCGCCCAGAAGGACCTCGAGGCCCGCAAGGCCGCGGTCTCACAGCAGGAGGCCACATTCGAGGAGAGGGAGAGGCTCATCTCAGACGGGAAGGAGCGGCTGGAGAGGGACCGGCAGACCGTGGACTCCGCGAAGACGGAGGTGGACTCGAAGCTGGAGGCCCTCTCGGCCCGCGAGAAGGCGCTGCAGGACGAGGTCGCGGCCACCAAGAGCAAGCTGGACGACGAGATGGCCCGCTTGGACGCCGAGAGGAAGCACGCGGCCGTGAAGCTCGCCGAGGCTGACGCTAGGGACGAGGAGCTGCGCTCCAAGGCCGAGGCGCTGGCCCAGGCGGACAAGAACCTCGAGGCGCGCGAGGCGGCCTTCGCCGACAAGACGGCGGAGATGGACCGGCACAGGGAGGAGATGGCCACGGAGATGGACAAGCTCACGCTCGAGAGGACCAAGATAGACAAGATGCGCGAGAACATCGAGAAGCGCAAGCAGATCGAGCGGGAGCACGTGGACAGCATATCCGACATCGCGAAGAGGCTCGAGGACATCCGGGCCCGGACCAAGCGCAAGGCGGAGGAGGCGGGCGGGACGCAGCCCGCGGCGCAGGTCGAGGAGAAGAAGGAGTGATCAGGCCAGGTCCGGCCAGGCCTTGTCGAGCACCTTGGCGACCCCTTCGAACGGCCGTCTGTAGAGCGGCCGTGCCCTCACCGACAGGCGCAGGTGTTTCGCGACGAACGGCCTGACGCTCTCCCTCGATTCCATGCCCGTGCGCTCCTCGTACGCGTCCAGCATCGAGAAGCACAGGTCGAACTTGATCGGCGTGAAGAACGGCTCGTTCCCCAGTATGGACGACGCCATCTGGCCAAGGTCGTCCATAGGGTCCCCCGGCGAGGTGTCCTCGAGGTCCACGCCGAACACCTCACCCTCGTGCATGATGAAGTTGTCCAGGACGGCGTCGCGCATGGCCAAGGGCTTCCCGAAGCTCTCCATCGAGTCGTGGAACCCGCCCAGCCACCGCCCGATGCCCTCCGCGGCGGCCGTGTTGAACATCGCGCTGACCAGCCTGCTGCAACGCTCCCCGGATATGAACTCGGACACGATGTAGTCCTTGTCCATGTAGAGAGGGTACGGCACCAAGAGGCCCGCCTTCTTCGCGAGGAGAGTCGTCTCGAACTCGACCGCGGAGAGCCCGGACAAAGAGCGCTTCACGACAACGGGCCGGACATCCGTTTCCACGAGCCAGACCCTGTTCCTGAAGCTGGGCACGAGGGACGAGCGCGTGATGACCACACGCTGGTTGAGCGCCTTCTTGACTGTCTCCCACCCGGAGGAGTCCATGGCCGTCAGGTCCGAGGACATCACACTCTTTACGAGCCTTCGACGATAATAACCCTTTGCCGCGGGGCTCGGGCGAGGGAACGGACGGAGCCCCTGGGCCAGGCTTGGCCGCCTTAGCGCCGCATGGCAGAATCGTGCCTCAACAGGTCCATCAGCTCCTTCGTGAGCCTAAGGGCCTCTTCGTCATCGCCGGACTTGAGGCAGTGCATGGCCGCCTTCATGCGCAACAGATACTCGGAGGCGTCATGTCCCGACGCCTTCGCGGCCATCAGGTGCTCCCTCGCCTTGGAGAGCTCGGCCCTGACGAGCGACGGTATGCTCGGGGCTATCGCCCCCTCGGTCTGCCGCGCGAGGGCGGAGACAAGGTTCCAGTTGCCCTCCCGGCATGCCTCCCAGGCGCTGCTCATCAGCCGGCGGGCCCTCGTCGTGTCGGTCCCCAGGGAGCTGATGTCCGAGATCTCGTGCTCTATCTCCTCGAGCAGGCGCGCCGAGCCCGCGAAGCCCTTCACGGCCTCCTGGTACAGGAGCTCGTGGGCCTTGCCCTTGGTGCGGAGCATGCCTACCACGTCGAACTTCTCCGGCCTGAAGAACTCCACGCGCTCCCGCGGGGCCTCCTCGACGGGCTCCTCGCTCGCCTCGGCCTCTTCCTCCTCGGGGGAGGACATGGGCCCGTCGGCGAAGATCGCGCCGCAGAACGGGCAGTACGGGTCCGACTCCTTGACCATCATGTCGCACTCGGTGCACTGGAACTGGACGCCCGCATCCGACGATGTCGCCATGGGCATGACGAGCTCAGGCGAGAGCTGCGCGGGCCTCCGCTGGCGCTCGAACTCCGGGTCCACCGATGGCCTCACGGGGTCGGACATGTCGCGGACCTTCGTGCCTGGGTCTCGGACTATCCTCTGAAGGCGTCTCTTGCCGCCGTCGAGCGTCTGGAGTTCACCTCCAGCGCCGGTAGCCGACCGAGGTCTATGGGTCTCCCGGTTGTCGCGCGCGTACATCTAGTTCGCACTCCCTGGTGCCTTTTTGCACGTATTTACTTGTCCCGGCCGGGTATTTGAACAGTATTCCTTGGCTATCAGAAAGTGCAAGATTCCAGTCTCAGGCCTTGCCGACGAGCTTGAGGAAGGCGTCCTCGTCCAGGACCGTCTTGCCGAGCTTCTTCGCCTTATCCGCCTTGGAGCCCGGGTCCTGGCCCACGACGACGTAGTCCGTGGCCTTCGTCACGGACGAGCCGACACGGCCCCCGAGGGACTCCACGAGCGCGCCGGCGTCCGCCCTGGACATCGACCGCATCTCCCCCGTGAACAGGAACATCTTGTCCTTGAGGGGCCCGTCCGGCCGCCCGACGGACTCCATCCTGAGCCCAGCCTCCGCGAGCCTGGACAGCAGCGCCCGGTTGTCCCCGTCCGCCACGAAGTCCTTCACTGACTGGGCGACCACGCTCCCGACGCCCTCGACCCTGGACAGCTCGTCGAGGTCCGCGGTCATGAGCGCGTCCATGCTCCCGAACCTGTCCGCGAGCAGGGCCGCGGTCGTCCGCCCCACGTGCCTGATCCCGAGGGCGTGCAGGACCCTGCCCAGGTCCTTGTCCAGCGATGACCTGACCGCGTCCAGGACGTTCCTCGCGGACTTCTCCGCCACGCCTTCGAGCGTCAGGAGGTCCGTCTCCGTGAGCCTGTACAGGTCGGAGACGTCCTTCACGAGGCCGGCGCCCACGAGCTGGTCTATCAGCGCTGGCCCGACCCCCTCGATGTCCATCGCGTTCCTCGAGCAGAAATGCGCGAGCCGCTCCTTGA
>JAUPMC010000093.1 GCA_030836605.1 Thermoplasmatota archaeon
CCGCACGCTGGGCAGTTGAGCCCGATCGATATGTCGGCCATCTGATCACATCCTCCTCGCGACGTGCAGGGCAGCCATGAAGACCCCCACGACCGTCACGCCCATCAGTACCAGGCCCACGGGCAGAGACATCGTCGCCACGAGGCCCTCCGCGATGAAGGCGACGAAGCCGAGGCCGGCGACGGCCATGTAGGCCATCGAGCTCCTGGTCGGGAAGTCTGCGGAGAACAACTCCCCCGCGGACGCATCTATGATGACCTCGTAACGCTTCTGGTTGAACACATATTCGAGCTTCCATATCGGGAAGAAGACCAGTGCCTGCTCCTTGGGCGTGCCCGGGAGCTTGTCCGCATACGCCGCCATCTCTATGTCCGGCTTGATCATCTCCGCGCCGCCCACGTCGAACGACGCGTCGAACACCTTCAGGTCCGTGGCGGGGACCTTGAGGCTGTGGAGGCCAGGCAGGGTGGTCGAACCCGCGGGCTGTAGTATGACGGCCTCCTTGCCGTTCACATCCCGCTTGAACATGTACACGGGGAAGTACTTCTTCTGGACCCCGGCTATCTGGGCGAGCCTGTCCAGGTCCTTCGCCTTCGTGGAGCCCGCGGCCCAGCGCCGGAACATGCCCACGGCGTTGGTCTCATCAACCATGAACGGCGCGGCGTAGTAGAACCCCGCCCCGCTCTTGTCGATGAACACCTGCGAGTCGCAGTACGTGCATTTGACGAACTTCGAGTCCGCGTCGAATGTCACGGGCGCCGCGCACTTCGGACACTTGATGCTGGCCAGGTTCCCCACCCCCCGCGTTCCTCGTTTCCTCCTCAGGCCTGCTTGCCGCACTCAGGGCAGAACTTGGAGCTCGCAGGGACATCCACGCCGCACGACGCGCACTTCTTGGTCGCCGTCATCGGGCCGCCGCACTCGGGACAGAACTTGGTCCCTTCGGCCACCTGCGCCTTGCACTTCGGGCAGGGCGCGGTCGCCGGGCCCAGCTTCCCGCCGCAGGACGAACAGAACTTGTTCGTCGGCGGGTTCTGGGTGTTGCACTTGGCGCAGACCATCATCGCCGCACCCGCCGCCTGAGTGGCGGCGGGGGCAGTCCCGCCGGGTGGCGGGGTGCTCTGCCGCATCGAATCCATCATCGTCCAGCCCATGCCTATGCCCGCGCCGACCCCGACGCCGGCCGCCGCTGCGCCCCCGGAGGGGTTCTGAGCGGCCTCGCGCATGGCCTGTCCGGTCTGGTACTGCACGTAGTTGGTGCCGAGTATCTGCATCGACGAGCGGGTGTCCACGGCCTTCTGGACCTCCTCGGGCATCGAGATGTACAGGCCGGATATCTTCTCGATGGATATGCCGTACAGGTCGAAGTGGTCCTTCGTCCTGGCCAGCACGGCCTGCTCTATGCTAGTGAGGTTGGCCGCGATGTCAGCGACGCCCATCCCCTCGTTCTTCATGTCGCCGACGGAGTCGTAGATGATGATGATCATCTGCTCCTTGATCCTCTCCTCGACCTCCGTGCTCGTCGCGAAGTTGAATGTACCCACGAACTGGTTCACGAAGTTCGCCGGGGAGGCCACCTTGTACCTGAACTCCCCGAAGACCCTCAGGTTGACCATGCCGAACTCCTTGTCCCTGAACGGGTACGGCTGCTTGCTGCCGAACTTGCCGTCGAACGGGCGCTTCTGGAGGTATACGACTTCCGCCTGTTGCTGGACGCCCGACAGGAACTTGACGATCGCGCCAACTATCGGCGCGTTCAGCGATGTCAGGGCGTACCTGTCCGGCCTGTCGATGTACGCGAGCGCCTTGCCGTCCCTGAAGAACACGGCGGTCTCGTCCTCGCGCACGACGATGTTGTCGTTCCACTTGATGTTCCTGGGCACGCGGAACATGATGTTGCCCCGCTTGTCCATGTCCTCCCACTTGAATGTCTCCGCTCCTATGACGCTCATCGAATCACACCTCCGTGCCCTGTATGACGAGCATGCGTCTGTTGAACTGGTCCTCGAAGTCCGTTATCCGCGCCTTGATGTTCATCAGGTCCTTGTGGCTCGTGGCCTCGTCGGCCGCCATCAAGGCGTTCTTGAGTGACTCGATGCTCGCGTGCATCGCGACCAGGTGGTCGAGCATGCCGGCGTCGAACTCGTAGAGCCTGTCGAGCTCGGCCTCCTTGATCTGGATGTCGGCGGCGAACCCTGAGTAACCCATCTCAGCGTGCGTGACCGCGCCCTCGACCTTCTTGAAGTGGTTGATCAGCCCACCGATCTGGTCGAGCTCCTTCGAGCCGAAGCTCCTGACGAGCAGGCCCCTGCATTCCTCCAATCCCCGCCTCTCCAGGCCGAGCTTCTGGGCCAGCTGGGACCGGAGCATCCTGTCCGCGTCCCTGAGGTCCTCTCTCAGCCTGTAGCCTCTGAATCCAGGCACGTATGACTGGATCTTCTTCAATATGCCCCTGTCTTCCTCGACTCGACCTCTGATATCTGTTGGCATCTGGGGGAGCCTCCGATTGTGCCGACAATATCGACCCGGAGGCCTAATAAACATGTCGATGGATGGCCGGTGTGCTGGATTGATTTTAAGTCGGATGGAGGCGATGACCCTCCGGCTATGACGTTCAACATAGTAGGCGTGATAGGGGCCAGCAGGCCGGACAGACGCACGTACGAGCTCGCCGAGGAGGTCGGGAAGGAGATAGCCAAGCGCGGGGCCGCGGTCCTGTGCGGAGGCCTGGGCGGGGTGATGGAGGCCGTGTGCAAGGGCGCCCGGAGCGAGGGGGGCCTGACGATAGGCATAATCCCGTCGGACTTCAGGGACGACGCGAACAAATACGTCCAGATACCCATAGTGACCGGCATGGGCATCGGAAGGAACGTGATGCTTGTGAAGTCCGCGGACGCCCTGATAGCGGTCGGCGGAGGGTTCGGGACCCTCTCGGAGATCGCCCACGCCCTGAACATGGGGAAGACCGTGATCGGGCTTGACACTTGGAAGCTCGAACGGGCCTACGACAAGCCCATCCCCGGGCTCGCGAGCGCGGGGGACCCGAAGGAAGCGGTCAACCTGGCCATGGAGTCCATCCTCGGGATGAAGTGATGTGAGGTCAGTGGGATTGTCAACTGAGAGGTAGTGTCGAAGATGCCAGATGGGAGAGTGGTGCTCGCGGCCGGCCCGGACAGGGCTGCGGCGACCAGGAAGGTTGTCTCGGGGATAGGCATGCCGGACCTGAAGGGCAAGAAGGTGCTGCTGAAGCCGAACTTCAACACGGCGGACCCGGCCCCGGGCTCCACCCATGTCGATACGCTCAGGACGATGGTCGAACTCATCAAGGAACAGGAGCCGAAGCGCGTGGCCATAGGCGACAGGAGCGGCCCGGCGAAGACGACCAAAGTCTTCCAGGACAAGGGCGTCTTCGAGCTCGGCGAGAAGACGGGGGTCGAATGCATCGTCTTCGACACGATGCCCAAGGAGCGTTGGACGAGGATCACGCCGCCGGGGAGCCATTGGAGGAACGGTTTCCTGTTCGCCAGGCCCGTCCTGGAGGCTGACGCGGTCATAGGCCTCTGCTGCCTCAAGACCCACCAGTACGGAGGCCATTTCACGATGTCCCTGAAGCTCGCGACGGGCATGCTCCACGGACGCAACATGACCGAGCTGCACACATCGATAACGAACCAGAGGCGCATGATCGCTGAGATGAACACCGCGTACACCCCCGCACTGCTCATCATGGACGGCGTGGAGGCGTTCTACGAGGGCGGGCCCATGACCGGCAAGAGATGGAATGCGAACCTCACGTTCGCCTCCAAGGACAGGATCGCGCTCGACGCGGTCGGCGTGGCTGCGCTCAAGATGCACGGGACGACGAAGAAGATTGAGAACAGAGGCGTGTTCGAGCAGGACCAGATCAAGAGGGCCGTGGAACTCGGCCTGGGAGTGTCAGGCCCGGACGAGATTGACATCATCCCCCTTGACGACGAGGCGGCCGAGGTCGCGGACAAGCTGCAGCAGATACTCCTGAAGTGACCGGGGCGGCCGGCGCAAGCGGACATTACATAATCAATTTTATATATATTAAATTGAATCCGACCTGGTATGACCTGCCGGGAAACTACCTCCGGCAACGCTAAGTACGGACGGGCCATTCACAATGAGAGACCGAGGAAGCAGGCCATGAACGCGATAGAAATCAGGGATCTTGTCAAAGACTACGGCTCGTTCAGGGCTGTCAAGGCCATCTCGTTCGAAGTGCGCGAAGGGGAGGTGTTCGGCCTTATAGGTCCTAACGGCGCGGGCAAGACGACGACGCTCAGAATCATAGCCACCCTCCTCCGCGTCACGTCCGGCACCGTCACTGTCCTTGGCAAGGACCTGCGCACGGAGCCGCAGGAGGTCAGGAAGATACTCAGCTACCTCCCAGAGGATGCGGGGGCATACAAGAACCTCACGGGGACGGAGTACCTGGAGTTCATAGCCAACTTCTTCGCGACGGGCGCGAAGGCCGAGGCGATCGTCAAGAAGGGCGTCGACATCGCGGCCCTCGCCGACAGGATCGACGACAAGGTGGACACGTACAGCAAGGGCATGACCAGACGTCTGCTGGTCGCCAGGGCCCTGATGACAGACCCGAAGCTGGCGATACTGGACGAGCTCACGTCCGGCCTGGACGTCATCAACGCCCAGGAGATACGCAGGATGGTCAAGGACATCTCGACGCGCGGGATGACCGTGCTCCTCTCGTCGCACAACATGCTCGAGGTCGAGCTGATGTGCGACCGCATCGCCCTCATTGACGACGGCAGGATCGTCGAGTTGGGGACGCCCGAGGAGTTGAAGGCCAAGTATGGCGCCTCCAACATAGAGGAGGTATTCACGAGGGCGGTGAAGGCATGAGCAGCCTCACGAACATAGTCAAGAAGGAGTTCAAGGAGCTGCTCACGAAGAGCACCATCATCCCAGTCATACTGATGGCGTTGCTCTTCGGCTACATGGGGACCATGATTGGTGACATCGAGGAGGAGGTCATGGCGAAGCCCCTGGTCGGGGTCGTCGACCTCGACGATGGCATCATGTCGGACATGGCCTGCCACGTATTCAACACGAGCGCGGTCCTGGTGTACAACGGAACGGACGTCGACGCTGGCCTGAGCGAGGTCAAGGAGGGCGGAGGGGTTGCCCTGATAGTCCTGCCCGCGAACTTCTCGTCCAACATTCTGGACGGTTCGAGAGGGTATGTCGATGTCTATTGGATCATGGAAGGGGCGGGGATGCTGGACTCAGTGTCGTCCGCCTCTGTCGACGCCCTCCTCCGGTCAATGTCGCACGAGATCGCGTCGTACCTCGTGAGCGAGACGGGCGTGGCGGACCCGGCGTTGGTCTTCACGCCCGTGGAGCGCTTGGACACGACCATATTCAAGGACAAGGAGATGGAGGGCATCTCACCTGACTTCATCATCTCAGTCCTCTCCGCCCAGTCGTTCACGGTCCCGTTCATCATAATGATGATCACAATCATGGCCGGAGGCATGGTGATATCGTCCATGGGCCTTGAGAAGGAGAACAAGACCCTGGAGACACTGCTCACGCTCCCCGTCAGCAGGAGATCCATCGTGTCCGGCAAGCTGGTCGCGAGCGCGCTCGTGGGGCTCGTGATGGCGGGCATCTACATGATCGGGTTCAATTACTACATGACATCGCTCGAGATGTCCGCCGAGATGGACCTGTCCCAGTACGGGCTGGACCTCGGCCCAGTCGACTACCTGCTCGTTGGGGTCTCCGTGTTCGTCAGCCTCCTCGCGGCGCTCTCGATGTGCATGGTCCTCGGGACCTACGCCAAGAACTACAAGTCCGCGCAGACGCTTACGATGCCCATTACGCTGCTCGTGATAATACCGATGTTCATCACGATGTTCAAGGATTTCAGCACGCTTCCGACAGCGCTCCAGGTGTTGCTCTTCGCGATACCGTTCTCCCACCCGATGATGGCCATGAGGGAGCTCATGTTCGACAACTACGTCATGGTCCTGGGAGGCATCGCGTACGTCACCGTGTTCGCCCTGGTCATGATAGCCGTCACGGTGTGGATATTCAACACGGACCGGCTCCTGACCGGGAGCACGAAGGGGATTGGCCTCGCGAAGCTCTTCGGGAAGAGGAAGTGAGCGGCACCAGGAGGGACACCGAGCCGTCGCAGATCAGGCCCGACGACGGTTTCATCCAGGCTCGTCCCCGAAACGGTATCCACAGGGAAGGTGCATCTGCTCAGAGGGTGACCGGGGGTACTTCCTGCACTGGAGTGGCCTCAAGGCGTGGACGCGGCACTTGGGTCTCCCAGAGCTGTCGCGTGTAAGGAGCGGGCATTTGACCAGGAACTCGCAACACGCGCCACACATGTTGCACTCCCCTGTCCTCGATTTGTCCACAGGGAGCACCAGGCTTGTAGCGAACCTGAGGACCTTCCCGTCGAACGGGCCGTTCTTCTTGCGCTGCTCATCCATGGAGACAGTGGGTGACACTTGTGCATCCGTAAAATAGCTTCGTTCCAGTTTGCGGGATCAATCAGTCGTCGACATCTCTTTACCCGCGACATACCATCGGGGCGAGTGGCCATGAACCCCGAAGCCATCATGATCAGGAGGACAGAGGACCTCGACGCGATGAAGGCGCTGTGCGTGAGCGCTGGACTCGACATGGCGGAGGGGCCGCTCGAAGGCGTGGTCGTCGCGTACGGAGCCTACCTGGGAGACAAGCTCGTAGGCTGCGCGACGCTGCAGTTCGCTGACGGAGGACACTTCTTGGAGTATGTGGCCGTCGACGCCAGCGTGAGGAGCAGAGGGATAGGGGCGTCGCTCGTCGCCAAGATAGAGGAAGAAGCTAGGGCGAGAGGGATGAGTGACCTCTGGGCCAAGGCGAAGGCCCCGGTGTTCTACGAGAGAATTGGGTTCAGGGTGCTCACGGAGGGTGAGCGGGGACCGAAGAACCTCGACACATGCCAGACCTGCCCTCAGTTCCGCTCGACGTGCTTCCCTGCCATCGTCGTGAAGCTGCTTTGAGGGAGGCTCGGCCACTCATCGGGTTCCAGCAAAGGGGACCGCAGTCGCGGGAACCTATGGACATAATTGGGCATTCTTGAGTACTGACTCCTGAACAAGATTAACTACTCGGCGGTCGTTTCCGGCTCAGAGCAGACATACGCGCGGATGCGCGATCGGGGGGAACGAGTCTTGGGATTCGAGGGGGTCAAGAGGGCGCTCCTATGCGCCATTGTGACAGCGTCGATGATTGCACTCGCGGCGGGTTCCACGCTCTCTGTGGGATATGGCAATCAGCAGGACACGAGGGGGGCTGCGATTACCTCAGAGGACGATGCCCCGCACGACTGGACTATCGCGATGTACTGGGCGAGTGACAACAGTCTCGACGAGTACACGGAGCCCGTCATAAAGCTCTGGCGGGAGAGCCTCGAGAACACTGATGACATATCTCTGTGCGTGTTCATCGACAGACTCGAGCTGCCAGCGAACATCAGTACGCTCACCGAGGACGGCTGGGAGGAGAAGGTCAGCCTCGGAGAGGTCAACTCGTCGTCTCCGGACACGCTCGCCATGTTCATCGAATACGCGCTGACGGAGCCTTCCCTGGCATCCGACAACTTCATGTTGATAATCCAGGACCACGGGAACGGATACCTGGGCCTATGCAGTGACGAGGGCTTGCCAGACTCGGACCTGGCCAAGGTCTGGATGTCCATCGACGACCTCGGCGTCGGGATCCGAGCGGGCACGGAAGCCGCCGACAAGGAGATAGACATCGTCGCCATGGACGCATGCACCCTGGCCACGGTCGAGATAGCTTACGAGCTGAGGGGAGTAGCCCCGTACCTCGTGGCCTCAGAACTAGGCGTCCCGTTCGACGGCCTGAACTATATGGCCATGCTCTCTGGG
The DNA here is from genome assembly GCA_030836605.1 of Thermoplasmatota archaeon. Classification (GTDB taxonomy): domain Archaea; phylum Thermoplasmatota; class Thermoplasmata; order UBA10834; family UBA10834; genus UBA9653. The sequence continues at coordinate 7,941 of JAUPMC010000093.1, forward strand.
TTCACAGAGAACCCGACCATTGCGCCCTTGGACCTCGCGTGCAAGCTCGTCGACGACTACGAAGAATGGTACTCAGCCCCGCTGGGGACGTACCCGGCACTCTACCCGTACATGCAGGACTTCGCGTCGCTGTCTGTCATAGACCTCAACGCGCTTGACCCGCTCATTGACGCTTTCGCATCGTTCAAGGACGCCGTCACCCCCAAGGTCAACACCCTGGGCAAGTACCTCAAGACGGCCGCGATGCAGGCGGACGTGTCCCTCTGGATGAACAACATGGGGACGTGGTTCTATCCGGACATACGAATCATGTTCGAGAACCTGTCAACGACCACTGCGGACGCCTACCCCGAAGTCGCGAAGGCGTGCGAGGACATCCTGGCTGCGGCCGACGCGGCCATATTGCATGACTGGGCCAGCTGGAGGATGCGCGGCCTCGTCACGGGCCTGTCCGTGTTCGTCTGTCCGTCCACGGGGATATTCGATGTCAACTGGGACACGTTCGACCGGGACTACGACGCAGTCGGACTCGACTTCGTGGAGGACTCAGAGTGGGATGTCGTGTTGAAGGAGTACTTCTACACGCTGAAGCAGTACGGCAACGCCCCGACGAACGCGAAGTGAGAGCCAGTCTCAGCACGGGGAGACCCGCGAGTCGCCTGTGAAGCCCCGCGGCCACCTAGCGAGGCTCAGGATAGGCAAGGCGCTCCCGATATGAGATCG
>JAUPMC010000094.1 GCA_030836605.1 Thermoplasmatota archaeon
CGTGGTCTGCACCTCCACATCGATGGGCCGCAACAGCTCCCGCACGAGCCCGAGGTCCACATCGTGCTTGAGCCCTATCTCCGTCTCCCTCCATCGGTCGGTGAACAGTCTCTCCGTCCCGGGCAGCTCCCTCTTGAGCAGCTCCCAGGCCTCCTTGGGCCCCTCGGGCTCCCCAAGTACCCAGACCCGCTGCCCGTGGCACACGACCCCGCCGTTCTCCGCGATGATCGGCCCCTTGAACCCCATGTAGGTCGACACGGCGTACGCTATCGGCAGCACGTTCCCGCTCGCGAGCATCACGCCCACGCCGGAGTCCTCCGCGCGCCTCAGGGCGGCGACCGCCTCGAGGCTCATCCTCCTGGAGCTGTCCGTGAGCGTGCCGTCTATGTCGACTGCTACCGCCCTCACTTCCCCGGGCGCGGGCCGCCCACGCTCACCTGTCCTCAACCGCCCTCAGCTCACCGAGGGTAGTGTCGCGCTCCGCAAAAGCATTGTGCTTGTGGATGGACTCCTCGCTCTCGCTCCTGACCGTCACGCACACGGAGTCGGGCAGGCCCGAGTACTTCTGGAGCAGCTTCCCAAGGATGTCCCTCACGACATCCTCCACGAACTTCGGGTTCCTATGGGCGTCGAGCACGACCCTCGCCTCGTCCTCGCGCTTCAGGATGCCATACGTGGGGCTGCTGAGCGACCCCTCGACTATCGATATGAGGTCGTCCGCCTCCACCTCGACGTGCTCTGGCACCTCGATCATCAGCGTCGTGATGTTCCTCTGGTTGTGGGATATCATCGGGGCCTTCCGCGCGTCGAGCAGGCCAGGCGACTCCTCCTGCACCATGTGCGTCACCGTCTCCATCGCGCACGGGCACGCCGTCATCCCCGCGACCTCGACCCCCACGAGCTTCATCAGCCCGTTCCCGCGCCTGGCGGTCGCCCGCGCCATCAGCTTGAACGGCTCGAGCGTGCTCCAGCCGCTCGCGGTCGACCGCTCCAGGAAGTAGTCCGCCATCATCCGGACCTCGGCGTAGCTCGCGTACTCGTGCCTCTCGAGCAGCTCCTTGCAGATGCTCCCGGCAAGGTCCTCCAGGCTCCTCACGTCCTTCCTGACGCCCTCGTCAATCATCTCCGTGATGATCTCCACGTTCCGGGACATGTGCGAGCCCTTCTGGCTCGACGGCAGGTCCACGAACACGTCTATAAGCGCCGTGAGGTGGTTCGCGCGGCCGTTCCTCTGGACGACCACGGGCTTCCTCACGCCTGTGATGCCCACCCTGGTGAGCCGGAAGCCGTTCTCTATGCGCCGGTTCTGCACGTCCAGATGCTTCATCCGTGTCGAAAATAGGTATCCTGGCCGGGCTAATAAACCATGATGATTTAACTACCCTGGCGGTAGCATCGCCTTGGCTCTTAACTATTCATACTGCTGGCATCTGTGACAGTAGTACCTGTTGTACTCGGGCACATAGGTCAGCGGACCCCCGCACTTGGGGCACATGCGCCCGGGCATCGCAGGCGCCACCGGGGCCGCGGCCACCGCCCCCGTCCTGACCTCCTTCTTGTCCTTGATGACCGTCAGCTGGAGCGCCGCCCCGAACACCATCGTCGCGAGCATGGCCACGACCACGACCGTCATGTCCGTCACGTCGAGCCAGATAAGTCCAAGGCCGACCAGGAGCCCTCCGACCACCGCCGTCACGACAGCGATCGCTTGCTCGACGAACACCACAGTGACCACGAACGCCACCGCCGCCAGGATGAGCGATACGGCGGCGTCCCCTACGACCACGGACGCCACGATGTACGTCAGGAGCGCGGCCACGGCCCCGAGCCCGACATGGGACAGGAACACGAACAGCGCGCTCCCGATGACCGCCCCGAGCATGCTCACGATGAGTCCGACGAGCAAACCCCCGACCGCCGTCCCGAAGACGAACCCGAGTATGCCCCCGAGGATCCCGCCTATGAAGGACATCACGTGCTTCCACGCGATCCTGCCGACCAGCGCGAGCACGAACCCGAGGCAGAGCACGACGAGAGCTATGATGATAAGCAGCTCCGGGCTCGTGTTCTCCTCGAACCCTGGCGGTCCCTGTTGCATCAAGTCACCGGCCTCGAATCCCTATCGGCGATAATAACCCTTGGGCCGCACTTGGCAACCTCTATCTATCGCGAGCCCCTTCTCGCGAGACGATGATCTGCGGGATAGACGAGGCCGGCAGAGGCCCAGTGCTGGGACCGCTCGTGGTCTGCGGTGTGGCCGTCAGGTCCGACGAGGAGCTCAGGGCAATCGGCGTCAAGGACTCCAAGAAGCTCTCGGCGAGCAGGCGCTCCGCCATCGAACCGCAGATACGCAAGGTCGCCCAGGTCGAGGTCGTCGAGGTCCAGGCAGAGGAGATAGACGCTCTCAGGGACTCCATGACCCTGAACGAGCTCGAGGCGCGCGTGTTCGCCACCATAATAGAGCGCCTCCAGCCTGAGATGGCCTATGTCGACGCCGCCGACGCGGACGAGGCCGCCTTCGGACGCATGGTCCAGTCGCAGCTGAGGTGCCAGGCGCGCATCCACTCGAGGCACAAGGCCGACGAGCTCTTCCCCGTCGTCTCC
>JAUPMC010000095.1 GCA_030836605.1 Thermoplasmatota archaeon
ACACGTACTCGAAGAGGATCTACGACGAGATACCGGCGAAGACCCTCGAGATAGTCCCTAAGCAGTATGTCGGCATGGCGAAGGCCGCGGACACACTCATAATGGTCGAGGACCTTGACGACCCGAGCGTGGCCGAGGGGTTCCCCAGAGAGAAGGTCTCCGCCCGCCAGAAGGCGAACCTTCCCCTGTACGATATACTGTACCACAAGACCGACGGGAAGAAGTGGCTCTACGCGGGCTGGCCGACCAAGGCGGCCGCGAAGAGCTTCGGCATCCCCTACCCCTTGCTCGAGGACATCATCATCGGGGGGCTCTCCGTCCCCAGTTCACAGCTCATGAAGATCGGCAAAGGGATGGCGAAGGCGTTCAAGGACGCTGAGTGGGCGCATGTCTGGGATGGCAAGGGGACCGACTTCAGGGTCAACGTGCGCGGCCGCAGGATCAACATCGACGACGGCTTCACGAGCGACGAGGACTTCCGCGTGGGCGACAGGGGAGCGAACCTGCCCGCGGGGGAGCTGTTCATCGCGCCGAAGGAGACGGTCGGCGAGGGCACCCTGTTCTGCCCGATCACGAGGGACAGGATGTCCGAGAAGCTTGTCACCGACGTGCGCCTCGAGTTCAAGGCGGGGAAGCTTCTGCTGGACAAAGTCACGGCCAAGAAGAACCTGGACGCGCTGGTCGCCAGCTTCAAGGAGTGCGAAGCCATCGACAAGAAGAAGTACAAACAGGTCAGGACCAGGCACGTCGGGGAACTGGGCATCGGGTACAACCCGAGGATAAAGAAGGCCATCGGGTACATACTCACTGACGAGAAGGTCCACGGGACAGTGCATGTCGCGTTCGGCTCCAACAACACATACGGCGGCGAGTCCGAATCAACGATGCACTGGGACTTCGTGTCCGCGCCCGGCGTGAGCATAGAGGTCGAGCGCACCGACGGGAAGACGGTCCCACTGATGATCAAGGGCAAACTGGTCTGACGGCCCGCGGGTAACTGGATTCAGACCAGGCGCCTGCCGGCCTCGTACGCCTGCTTGAGCGCGGCGTCCTTCCGAGGGGGCAGTCCCGGGTCGTCAGTGTGGCCTAGGAGAACCTCGCCCGAGTATTGGTAGTCTATCGCGGCGAAGAACGCCTTGACGACATGCAGCGAGGGCTCGAAGATCGTCGGCTTCGGGGAGCCGGCGCACGCGACGAAGAGCCCTTTTGGTTTCTCCCTGCCGTCGTAGACGCGTCTGCCCTTGACGTACTTCTCCACCCAGAAGCACTGGCACCTGTCGATCATCGCCTTCGTCTGGGCCGTCACGCCCATGAAGAATATGGGTGAGGAGAGCACGATGGCGTCGACCTCCCTTATCCGGGAGTATATCACAGCCATATCGTCCCCGTGCCGCGTGCACGCCCCGGCGGTGTCGCACGCCCTGCACTCCCTGCACGGGCCGATGTTCATCGTCGCCAGGTCAAAGCGCTCCGCCTCGGCGCCCGCGGACCTCGCGCCTTCGAGCGCCGAGTCGAGCAGCTGGGCCGCACACCCGTCCAAGCGCGGGCTCCCGAGCATCCCAAGGACCTTCTTCGGCATCGTGTCGGCGCTCCTCTCTGGCATCCATTGAGCGTTCAGCGGTTATTTCTATCTGCTGGGCCCAGAACATGCTTAAGACAAGCATCGTGATTACACCTGGGATTGATCCACTTGTCCGGAGGAAGGTTCCAGGGGAAGACCGCGCTAGTGACAGGGGGCGCGTCTGGCATAGGGAAGGCCACAGCCGAGAGGTTCTTGGAGGAGGGGGCGAGGGTCGCGATAATAGACCTCTCGGAGGACTCGTGCAAGGCCGCCTCCGCCGAGCTCAGGGAGAAGGGGCTCGAAGCCATCTTCATCACAGGGGACGTTAGCAAGGGCGACGACGTCCGGAGGATGGTCTCCGAGGCGGCGGACCGGCTCGGCCGCATCGACGTCCTGTTCAACAACGCGGGGATACTCGTAGAGGGGACGGTCGAGCAGGTGTCCGAAGAGGCCTGGGACAGGATCATGGCGGTGAACGTCAAAGGCGTCTTCCTCATGTGCAAAGAGGTCGTGCCCCCCATGCTCAGTCAAGGAGGGGGGGCGGTAGTGAACAACGCTTCTTGCAGCGGCCTGGTCGGCGACAGGAACGCCATCGCGTACAACACGTCGAAGGGGGCCGTTGTCCTCATGACCAAGTGCCTCGCTCTCGACTACGCCCAGAAGGGCATACGGGTGAACTGCGTGTGCCCCGGGGAGATCGACACGCCGATGTTCAGGCAGGAAGCGCGCTCCCGCAACAAACCCGTTGAGGAGTACAGGAAGGAGCTGTGCGAGTATCATCCCATCGGGCGGTTGGGCGTGCCGAAGGAGGTCGCCAACGCGGTCGTGTTCCTCGCGTCCGACGACGCCAGCTTCGTCACGGGGGCGGCGTTCTCCGTCGACGGCGGCTACACGTGCCAGTGAATTCCGGGGCCGGAGCTCGCCGGAGAGAAGTCAGAAACTGGAATTGGAGGGAGGAGGCGTGGCCCCTCCCTCCGTCCTCTAGGGTTTGCGGCCTCACTTCTTCGCCTTGCGCCTGCCGAACAGCTTCCTCTTAAAGGCCTTCATCTTCATCTTCTGGATGGCCTCGGTCGGGTTCAGCTTCTTCGGGCAGACCTCGACGCAGTTGAACTGGGTGTGGCACCGCCAGACGCCGTCCTCGCTCTCGATTATGTCGAGGCGCTCGTCCGGCACCGTGTCCCTGGTGTCCGCGAGGAACCTGTACGACTTCAGGAGCGCGGCCGGGCCGAGGTAGCCGGTGTTCGTCCAGGCCATCGTGCACGAGCTCGTGCACGAGCCACAGAGTATGCAGTCGATCGGCTCGTTTATGGGCTGCCTCTCCTTGACCGACTGTATGTACTCCTTCTCCGGGTACGGCTCCGCGCCGACCAGGTACGGCTTGACCCTCTTCAGCCTGTCGAAGAACAGCGTGTAGTCCACGGCCAGGTCCTTCACCACGTTCTGGTGCGGCAGCGGGCTCAGCAACAGGTCGCCCTTGCCCAGGAACTGCGCGACCTGCGTCTCGCACGCCAGCCGGACCTTTCCGCCTATGACCATCGCGCACGAGCCGCACACGCCCGCCCTGCAGCAGAACCTGAAGGACAGCGTCCCGTCCTGATAGTTCAGGACGTCGAACAGCGCGTCCAGGACCGTCATGCCGGGCCTGGGCGTCACCTTGAAGCTCTGCCAGTACGGCAGCCTGTCGGCGGTGGGGTCGAACCTCTGCACCTTTAGTGTGAGTTCTCCTTCTGCCATGTCAGTACCTCCTTGCCTCAGGCTTGTACTTGGTCACTTTCACAGGCGAATACGTGATCACAGGGCCCTTCGGTGAGTAGGTCGCTATCGTGTGCTGCAGGAACTTCGCGTCGTCCCTCTCCTTGAAGTCGAGCCGAGAGTGCGCCCCTCGGCTCTCCTCCCTCTTGAGGGCCCCGACCACGATGGCCTCCGCGACATCCAGCATACCCTCGATCTCCAGCGCGCGTAGGAGGTCGAGGTTGTACCCCTTGCCCTTGTTCTGGACGGAGATGTTCGCGTAGCGCGCCTTGAGCTCCTTGACCTTCGCCAGCGCCTCCTCCATCAGGGGCTTGTCCCTGAATATGCCGACCTTCTTGATCATCGTCTCCTTCATGTCAGCCCTTATATCGGAGTGATTCTCGGTGCCCTTCTTCGCCAGCAGGCCGTCGATGCGGTCCTTGGTCTCCCTCAGGCACTTGTTCATCGCGCCCTCGCCCTCCTTCTGGGCCTTCTTGGAGAGCACGTACTCCGCGGCGACATGTCCGCACCTCTTGCCGAACACGACCGTGTCGAGGAGAGAGTTGCCGCCGAGCCTGTTCGCGCCGTGGACGCTGACGCAGCCGCACTCGCCAGCCGCATATAGTCCCTTGAATTTCGTCGCGCCGTTCACGTCGGTGTCCAGCCCGCCCATCGTGTAGTGCTGTCCCGGCTGGATCGGCACCGGCTTCTCGATCGGGTCCACGCCCACGAAGTTGATGGCGAGGTCCCTGATGCCCGGGAGCCTCTCTAGTATCTTCTCGCGGCCCAGGTGCCTCAGGTCGAGGTGGACGAAGTCCTTCCCGTCAATCCCCCTGCCCTCGTTGATCTCGGTCTGTATCGACCGCGACACTATGTCCCTGGGGGCCAACTCCATGGCCTTCGACGCGTACTTGGTCATGAACCTCTCGCCCAGGTTGTTCACGAGGTACCCTCCCTCGCCCCTGGCGCCCTCGGTCATCAGTATGTTCGTCCCGAAGAGCGATGTCGGGTGGAACTGCACGAATTCCATGTCCTTGAGGGGCACGCCCCTCCTGTAGCACGCGGACTGGGCCGAGCCCGTCGAGATCAGCGCGTTCGTCGACCTGCCGTATATCTGGCCGCTCCCGCCGCTCGCGATTATGACCGCCTCGGCCATGAACTGCTCGAGCTCCCCCGTCCTCATGTTCCAGCAGATGACTCCGCGCACGGAGTCACCCTCGAGCACGAGGTCCACCATGACCCGGTCCTCATAGAGCGGCACATCGAGCTTCACCGAGCGCTCCCAGAGCGTGTGCAGCATGTACATGCCGGTCTTGTCCGTCGCGAAGCATGTCCTCGGGTACCCGGCCCC
>JAUPMC010000096.1 GCA_030836605.1 Thermoplasmatota archaeon
AGGAGGTGGGCGCGTGAGCGAGGGGAAGCGCTTCGAGCCGAGGATAGTGGCGTTCTGCTGCAACTGGTGCTCATACGCGGGCGCGGACCTCGCGGGCGTGAGCAGGATGCAGTACCCCCCGAACGCGCGCGTGATAAGGGTGATGTGCTCGGGCAGGATCGAGCCGTACTTCATACTCAGGGCGCTCGAGCTGGGCGCGGACGGGGTCCTGGTGGCCGGCTGCCACATCGGCGACTGCCACTACATCTCGGGCAACGTCGAGGCGGAGAAGCGGATGGAGTCGGTCAAGGAGGTCCTCGACCAGCTCGGGATGGGCCGGGACCGCATGAGGCTCGAGTGGATATCGGCGTCCGAGGGGCAGAAGTTCGCCACGACGATGAAGGAGTTCACCGAGCAGATAAGGAAACTCGGGTCGAACCCGATGCCAAGGGTCAAGAAGGCTAGGAAGAACCCGGAGACCCTCAAGAAGCGCATAGACCAGCTCATAGAGGACACGGGGGCGTTCGACTGCGTCGAGTGCGGCAAGTGCACGACCGTGTGCCCCGTGGCGAAGTACAACACGGAGTTCGCCCCGAGGACGATCGTCCTGAAGGCGACGGAGGGGCAGGTGGACAACCTGTCCAAGGACCAGGACATCTGGACCTGCGTCACGTGCGAGCAGTGCAACTCGATGTGCCCGTACAAGGTCGACTACTCCGGGTTCATCAGGGGCCTCAGGGGCGAGGCGGCGTCGCTCGACAACGAGCCCGTGTGCTCCCAGGGAGGCCTGATGCAGGCGGTCATGAGGGTGATGGCGCACGGGGACTTCAAGCAGGACAGGCTCAAGTGGGTCACGCCCGACCTCAAGGTCGCCGACAAGGGCGATGTGTTCTTCTTCACGGGCTGCGCGGGCTACTTCGACTCCATCTTCAAGGAGCGGAAACTCAACCTATCTGGCATACCCCAGGCGGTCGTAAAGATTATGAACAAGGCTGGCGTTGTCCCGGTCGTCAGCAATGACGAGGTCTGCTGCGGGCACGACCTCAACTGGACGGGGGACGAGGCGGCGCTCGAGAAGCTGATGAGGAAGAACCTCGAGGTCATCAAGGCCTCGGGGGCCAAGAAGGTCGTCTTCTCGTGCCCCGAGTGCATGCGCACATTCGACATGGACTACCAGGAGCTGGCCGGGGACCACCCCTTCGAGATGGCGCACATCTCGGAGTTCGTGGACGACCTGGTCAAGGAGGGTAGGCTGAGGCTGAAGGACAGCGCCCGGAAGCTCACGTTCCAGGACTCGTGCAGGCTCGGCAGGCACCTGGGGATATACGACCAGCCCAGGGACGCCCTGAAGGCCTCCAAGGGGACGCAGATCCTGGAGATGGACAACACCAGGGACAAGGCCCTGTGCTGCGGCGTGAGCGCCTGGGCGACCTGCGACGAGACCTCGAGGAGGCTCCAGGTCGAGAGGCTCAAGGAGGCAAAGAGGACGGGGGCGGAGTGCCTCGTGACGGGGTGCTACAAGTGCCTCATACACCTCTCATGCGTCCAGGAGAACAAGACCCAGGTGCCCAAGGAGCAGGTCGACATACCGATCAAGGACCTCAGCGTCGTGATCGCTGAGCAGCTGGAATGAGCGGGAAAGGACTGTTAGGATGACACCGAAGACGGAGAAGAAGGAGGACAAGGACGCCAAGGAGGCGGCCCAGGCGAAGGCGCATGGAGACAGGGTGCTGCTGATAGAGCTGTCCTGCAAGGACAAGAAGTGCGACCCGTGCACTTACCCGAACTGCCAGAGGTTCGCCAAGATAGAGCCGAAGAAGAAGCCGTACGAGACGCGCATGACCAAGATGTTCGAGGTCAGGAAGCCCGTCACGGGCGCCGAGGACACGAGGGAGAGGCTCGTGCTGATCGAGCTCTCGTGCAAGGACAAGAAGTGCAACCCGTGCACCTACCCGAACTGCCAGAGGTTCGCGTCCGAGAAGATGCAGGGGAAGAAGAAGGCCCCGTTCAAGGTGAAGGTCACGGAACTGCAGAAGGACACCGACGCGAAGGAGGTCCTCGCGGCCGAGTGACGGCCTTTGCCGTGCCCGAGACGAATCCTGTGCGAGGACAGGGCCGGGAGGCCTGACAATCGTCGCCCGGCCAACGAAACAGATAATATAGAGGAATGGGTACGGAGACGGGCCCGACGGGGCGCGCAAACCACTTAGCATGTCATGATCACATGAACGAACGACAGAGCGAGATATCGATCGTGTTTGGAACTCTTGGAGGGCTTTGAATGGAGAAGGCGGTTATGGTGATAGGAGGGGGAGTCGCGGGCATCCAGGCGTCCCTGGACCTGGCGGACAAGGGACTGATCGTCCATCTGGTCGAGAAGACCCCCAGCATAGGCGGGAGGATGGCTCAGCTGGACAAGACCTTCCCTACGAACGACTGCTCGATATGCATACTCGCGCCGAAGATGGCTGACTGTTTCAGCCACCCGAACACCAACGTGATCACGTACTCGGAGGTCATAGGTGTCGAGGGCAGCGTGGGCAACTTCAAGGTGAAGGTGCTCAAGAAGGCCAGGTACGTCGACGAGAGCAAGTGCACGGGATGCGGCGAGTGCCTCGAGAAGTGCCCGAGCAAGGTCGTCAACGACTGGGAGATGGGCCTGACCACGAGGAAGGCCATATACATACCCTTCATGCAGGCGGTGCCGAGGGTCATGACCATCGACAAGGAGCACTGCCTGAAGCTCACCAAGGACAAGTGCGGCAACTGCATGAAGGCCTGCAAGCGGGGCGCGATCAACTACGAGATGAAGGACCAGGTGCTCGAGGTCGAGGTCGCGGCGATCATAGTCGCCACCGGCTTCGATGTCTGGGACCCGACGCCCTCGACGGAGTACGGCTACGGCAGGTACCCCAACGTCTTCACGGCGATGGAGTACGAGAGGATGATCAACGCCGCGGGGCCGACCCACGGGCACATACAGAGGCGCTCGGACAAGGAGCGGCCGAGGAAGATGGCGTTCATACAGTGCGTCGGCTCGAGGAACCCGCAGGTCGGGCACCCGTACTGCTGCGCCGTGTGCTGCATGCACGCGACGAAGGAGTCGATGCTGGCCAGGGAGCACTACGACGACATCGAGTCGACGATATTCTACAAGGACATGAGGGCCTGCTCGAAGGGCTTCTACGAGTATGTCGAGAGGGCCAAGCGCGACTACGGCGTCAGGTACATCAACTCCGACGCCACGGTCCAGGAGAACGCGGACAAACACAACCCGATCGTCGTGTACGACGTGGGCGGGAGGCAGCAGTCCGAGGAGTTCGACCTGGTCGTGCTCGCGACGACCCTGGTCCCCAAGAAGGAGACCGCGGAGCTCGCGAAGCTGCTGGGGCTCAAGGTGGACGAGTTCGGCTTCCTTGAGTCCTCTGACAGGATACTCGGTCCCGGGAGGACCGTGAAGCCGGGCATATACCTGGCGGGATACGCCGCCGGCCCGGCAGACATACCCGAGTCCGTCGCGCAGGGCTCGAGCGCGGCCGCGAAGGCGGTCGAGGCGATAGCCCAGGCGGGGGGATGATCCACATGGCCGAGACCAAGGTCAACGAGAGCGAGAAGCCGAGGATCGGGGTGTTCGTGTGCTCCTGCGGGAGCAACATAGGCGGGTTCGTGGACGTGCCCTCTGTGGCCGACTACGCGAAGACCCTGCCCGACGTGGTGTACGCCACGCAGAACATGTACACCTGCGCCGAGGACGGCCTGAGCAACATCAGGGAGGCCATCAGGAAGCACAACCTGAACAGGGTCATAGTCGCGAGCTGCACGCCGAGGACGCACGCGCCCCTGTTCCAGGCGACATGCGAGAGCGCTGGCCTGAACAAGTACCTGTTCACCTTCGTGAACATCAGGGAGCACTGCTCCTGGGTGCACATGAAGGAGAAGGACCTGGCCACGAAGAAGTCCAAGGACCTCATCCGGATGGGCGTCGCGAGGGCGAGGCTGCTCAAGCCCCAGGAGGAGGCGAAGGTCGAGGTCGAGCCCGTAGGGCTCGTCATCGGCGGCGGCGTGAGCGGCATGACCGCGGCCGCGTCCCTGGCGGACATGGGCTTCCCAGTGCACCTGGTCGAGAGGGAGGGTGACCTCGGGGGCTTCGTCAAGATCCTGAACAACCTCTACGTCACCGAGAAGAGCGCGGCGGAGACCATCAAGCCCCTGATCGAGAAGGTCACGGCCCACAAGAACATCACGCTGCACCTGAACTCGTCCGTCAAGAGTGTCGAGGGTTTCATCGGGAACTACGAGGTCGGGATAGCCCCCAAGGGCGGCGAGGAGAAGAAGTACAAGGTCGGGACCATCGTCGTCGCGACGGGAGCGCTCGAGTTCGTGCCCGAGGGGCTGTATGGCTACAACCAGTACCCGAACGTCGTCACGCTGACCGAGTTCGAGATACTGTGCAGGAAGAAGACGCTCCCGAAGCTCAAGAGCGTCGCGTTCATACAGTGCGTCGGCTCCAGGGGCCAGAAGATGTCCTACTGCTCCAGGATATGCTGCAACGTGGCCATCAAGAACGCCATCAACATCGCGGACAACTACGAGGACATGCTCGGCGTCATGGAGAAGCAGGGCACCCTGGTCGACAAGATACCGGTCGAGAAGAAGGCGACCGAGGAGATCCTCGAGCGGAGGCGCAGGAGGCGCGGCCGTGGGACGGAGGGCGAGGGCGACGCCGAGGAGGTCAAGCTCGGGCCGTCCGAGAAGATCGAGGTCACCGTGTTCAACAGGGACGTGATGGCGTATGGGGTGGAGCACGAGCTCACGTACAACAAGGCCAGGGAGAAGAGGGTCAAGTTCAACAGGTACACGCTCGACCACCTCCCCAAGGTCTTCATGGAGGACAACCAGCTCAAGGTGACCTACTTCCACGAGACGCTGAAGCTCGAGAGGACCATGCCAGTCGACATGGTCGTGCTCTCGACCCCGCTCGTGGCGCAGCCGGACGCTGGTGACCTGTCCAAGATGCTGAAGGTGCCGCTCGGCCAGGAAGGGTTCTTCCTGGAGGCGCATGTCAAGCTCAGGCCGGTCGACTTCGCGACTGACGGGATATATGTCGCCGGGACATGCAAGGGCCCGGCGGACATAACGGAGGCGGTCACCCAGGGCGCGGCCGCGGCCTCGAGGGCCGCCACACCCATGGCCAAGGGGTATGTCCAGGCCGAGGCGCTCTCATCGGTCGTCGACGAGACCAAGTGCACCGGGTGCGGCACCTGCATAGAGGTGTGCCCGTACGGCGCGCTCAGGAAGAACGAGAAGGGCATCGCCGAGGTCATCGTGGCTGCCTGCAAGGGCTGCGGATGCTGCGGCGCGACATGCCCGGAGGGCGCGATCACCATGACGAACTACACGGACGCGCAGCTGCTCGCGGAGGCCAAGGCCGCCCTCCAGGAGGAGGTGTGAACCATGGCTGAGGCGTCTCAAGCGCAGTGGGAGCCCAAGATCATAGGGTTCCTGTGCAACTGGTGCTCGTACGCGGGCGCCGACCTGTGCGGCGTCAGCAGGTACCAGTACCCCACGAACGTCAGGGCCGTCAGGGTCATGTGCTCCACCAGGATCAGCCCGCACCTCGTGCTGGACATACTCAAGGCGGGCGCGGACGGGGTGCTCCTGGGGGGCTGCCACATCGGCGACTGCCACTACATCTCGGGGAACTACTACACCGAGAAGAGGGTCCGGCTGATGAAGAGGCTGCTCGAGGAGAGCGGCGTCGAGCCCGAGAGGCTGAGGCTCGAATGGGTCTCGGCGTCCGAGGGCGAGAAGTTCTCCAAGATCGTCACCGACTTCACCGAGCAGGTCAGGAAGCTCGGGCCGAGCAAGGTCAAGAAGGACGAGAAGCTCAGGTCCAGGGTGGCCGCGGCGGACGACGCGTCCGAGACCTTCAGGCTCAAGGCGCTCGTCGGCAGGGAGCTGAACCTGGTGAACAAGGGGAACGTCTACAACAACAAGCTGGACCCGGCGGAGCTCGACAGGATCATAGACTCCGCGACGGAGGAGGAGTTCGAGAGGAGCCTCATACTCGAGCTGTCGATGTCCAAGCCCAGGTCCGTGAAGGAGCTGGGGGAGATCATGGAGGTGCCCACGGACAAGGTCCTGAGGCACATAGTCGCCCTGAGGCAGAAGAACATGATAGCCATGGAGCATCCGGAAGGGTTCACTCCAACATACAAGACCATCGTGATCGGAGGTGAGCAGTGATGGCCGTAACAGACAAGGTCGGCGCGGTGATGGTGGTCGGCGGAGGCATATCCGGGCTGCAGTCGGCGCTGGACCTGGCCGACTCCGGGTACAAGGTGTACCTGGTGGAGAAGCTGCCTAGCATAGGCGGCGTCATGGCCCAGCTGGACAAGACCTTCCCGACGAACGACTGCGCCATGTGCATCATGGCGCCCAAGCTCGTCGCGGCGGGCAGGCACCACAACATACAACTGATAACGAACGCGGACATCGCGATAGTTGATGGACAGGCGGGCAACTTCACCGTCACGGTGAGGCAGAGGGCGTTCAGGGTCGACCCGACGAAGTGCACGGGCTGCGGCAGCTGCGCCCAGAAGTGCCCGGTCGAGACCGCGGACGAGTACAACGAGGGCTCGAAGGTCCGCAAGGCCATATTCGTGAGGTACCCGCAGGCGGTCCCGCTGGTCTACTCCATAGACCCGGAGAAGTGCATCGGCTGCGGCATATGCTCCGAGGAGTGCAAGGCCAAGGCGGTCGAGTACGACCAGAAGGAGAAGGTGTTCGAGATACAGGTCGGCTCGATCATAGTCTCGCCCGGGTTCGAGGAGTTCAACGCGCGCCTGAAGCCCGAGTACGGGTACGGCGTCTACAAGAACGTGGTCACGAGCATCGAGTTCGAGAGGATGCTGAGCGCGACCGGGCCGTACTTCGGCGCGGTCCTGAGGCCCTCGGACGGCGACATACCCGAGAAGATCGCGTTCATACAGTGTGTGGGCTCCAGGGACGAGCACTGCGGGAACGAGTACTGCTCCAGCGTGTGCTGCATGTACTCCGTGAAGGAGGCCATCATAGCCAAGGAGCACGGCGGGAGCATCAAGCCCTCGATATTCTACATGGACCTGAGGGCGTTCGGCAAGGAGTTCGACGAGTACTACAACCGCGCCAAGAACGAGTACGGCATCAGGTTCGTCAGGTCGAGGATAGCCGCGGTCAGCGAGGACCCGAAGACCAGGAACCTAATACTCAAGTACACCGACAACGGCGAGCCCAAGGAGGAGGTCTTCAACCTCGTCGTGCTCGCGGTCGGACTGACGCCGGCGGCGGACGCGGAGACCCTCAGCAGGGTCATGAAGTTCCGGCTGAACGACGACGGGTTCTGCCAGACTGGCGTGTTCACGCCCGTGGAGACCTCGAGGCCCGGGGTGTTCGTGAGCGGGGCGTTCTCGTCCCCCAAGGACATACCCATGACGGTCGCCGAGGCGAGCGGGGCGGCGGCCAAGGCCGGGACGGAGATCACCTCGGCCAGGGGCACGCTCGTGACGAAGAAGGAGTACCCGAAGGAGAAGGACGTGGCGGGGCAGGAGGCGCGCATCGGGGTGTTCGTCTGCCACTGCGGCATCAACATCGGGGGCGTCGTGAACGTCCCCGAGGTGATGGAGTACGCGAAGACCCTCCCGGGCGTCGTGTACGCCGAGCAGAACCTGTACACGTGCTCCCAGGACGCCCAGGAACGCATCAAGGGCAAGGTCGAGGAGCACAAGCTGAACAGGGTCGTGGTTGCGAGCTGCACGCCGAGGACGCACGAGCCGCTCTTCCAGAACACGATCAAGGAGGCCGGGCTGAACGCGTACCTCTTCGAGATGGCGAACATCAGGGACCAGTGCTCGTGGATACACATGCACGAGCCCAAGGCCGCCACGAAGAAGGCCAAGGACCTGGTCAGGATGGCCATCGCGAAGTCGAGGCTGCTGGAGCCGCTCGAGAACCTGACCATCAAGGTGAACCAGCAGGCCCTGGTCATCGGCGGCGGCGTAACGGGCATGACCGCCGCGATAGAGCTCGCCAGGCAGGGTGTCAGGGTGCACCTGGTCGAGAAGGAGAAGGAGCTCGGGGGCAACCTGAGGAAGCTGCACTACCTGCCCTCCGGGGACGACCCCATGGAGCACGTGAAGAGGCTCGAGGGCGAGGTGAGGGCCGAGAAGAACGTCACGGTGCACCTCGGGACCACGGCCAAGAACATCGAGGGGTACGTCGGGAACTTCAAGACCACCCTGTCGGACGGCAAGGAGATCGAGCACGGGGTCGTCATACTGGCCATAGGCGGGCAGGAGCACAAGCCCGAGGGCGAGTACCTGTACGGGAAGAACAAGGACGTCAAGACCCTGCTCGAGTTCAAGGAGATGCTCAAGAAGGGCGAGGCGAAGGGCAAGTCGTACGTGTTCGTGCAGTGCGTCGGCTCCAGGGAGGGCGACCACCCGAACTGCTCGCGCGTGTGCTGCACGGGCACGATGACCGCGGCCACGAAGGTCAAGGACAAGGACCCGCAGGCAGACGTGTACGTGCTCTTCAGGGACATCAGGACCTACGGCTTCAGGGAGAAGTACTACAAGGAGGCGGCCCAGAAGGGCGTCAGGTTCGTCAGGTTCGACGACGAGAGGAAGCCGGTCGTGGAGGACAAGGGCGGGAAGCTCGAGGTCAAGGTCACGGAGGAGGACACCGGCAAGCAGCTGGTCCTCAGGCCCGACTACCTCGTGCTCGCGTCCGGGACCAGGCCGCAGCACGACGCCGAGGAACTCGCGCCGATGCTGAAGGTGCCCATGACCAAGGAGGGCTTCTTCCTCGAGGCGCACATGAAGCTGAGGCCGGTGGACTTCGCCACGGAGGGCGTGTACCTCGCGGGGCTGGCCCACGGGCCGAAGTTCGTGGACGAGAGCATCTCGCAGGCGCTGGCCACGGTGTCCAGGGCCATGACGGTGCTGTCCAAGACGACCCTCGAGGCGGAGGGGATCGTCGCGAGCGTCGACGAGAGCCTGTGCGACGGGTGCGGCATATGCGTGCCGACATGCGAGTACAAGGCGCTCGAGATCGTCGCCCACAAGGACGACCCGAAGAAGAAGATGGTGGATGTCAACGTGGGCCTGTGCAAGGGCTGCGGGGCCTGCGTGGGCGCGTGCCCCGCGGGGGCGCTCACCCAGAAGGGCTTCAGGGACGAGCAGATACTGGCGATGATCGACGCTGCGCTTGAGCAGTCGAAGAAGCAGGAGGTGAAGTGATGAGCAGCGATGTCAAGGGAGCGCATGAAGCGGGCGAGCACGGGTTCGAGCCGAAGATAATCGTGTTCTGCTGCAACTGGTGCTCGTACGCGGGCGCGGACCTCGCGGGCGTGAGCAGGCTACAGATGCCCCCGTACTTCAGGGTCATCAGGGTCATGTGCTCTGCCCGTGTGGACCCGGAGTTCGTCCTGAGGGCGTTCAAGAAGGGCGCGGACGGCATACTCGTGGCAGGCTGCCACCCGGCGGACTGCCACTACATAGGCGGCAACTACAGGACCCGCAGGAGGATCGCGCTCCTGAAGATGCTGATACAGCAGTTCGGGTACGACCCGGACAGGCTGAGGCTCGAGTGGATCTCCGCCGGTGAGGGCGAGAAGTTCCAGAAGACCATCACGGAGTTCACCGAGACGATCAACGAACTTGGACCATCACCCATGAGAGGTGGTGGATGAGGATGGACAGGAAGGCCAGGATCGAGGCGGCAAGGCGGACCGTCGAGGGCGAGCGGGTCAGGTGGCTCCTGGGCAAGAAGGGGCAGCTCACGACCGCGGGCAACGTCTTCGGCGAGGCGATCACGGACGCGAGGTACAGCTTCATCGTGCAGAAG
>JAUPMC010000097.1 GCA_030836605.1 Thermoplasmatota archaeon
CACTGACTCACTATGTCTACGGGGGTGACGGCGCATGTCGCGCGCAGGGGGGCGCGCGTGGGCACGGGAGGCGTGTGACGGCCAACGCGCAAAATTAATAAATAACCCATATCGTCGAACGGACAGGTGCGGGACATGGCCTGGACAGGGACGTTGGTCAAGAAGGACGATTTCAGATTCGAGATCCCAAAAAGCTACAAGCCGTGCATGTCCACGTCCGCGACGATATTCGCCGACGACAAGCTGATCAAGTCCGTCAAGGCGGACAGCGCCCCTGAGCAGGCGGCCAACGTGGCGTGCCTCCCGGGCATCGTGGGCAATTCCCTCGCGATGCCCGATATCCACTGGGGCTACGGGTTCCCCATCGGAGGGGTCGCCGCCTTCGACTCCGAGAAGGGGATCATATCGCCTGGAGGGATAGGCTACGATGTCAACTGCGGCGTGAAACTCGTCAGGACGGACCTAACGGCGGAGGACGTCGAGCCGGACGTGAAGAAGCTCATAGACACGATCTACGACAACGTCCCGTCCGGGGTCGGCGAGAAGGGTAAGCTGAGGCTCACGGGGAAGGAGATAGACGACGTGCTCAACGAGGGCGCCCGCTGGGCCGTGTCCAAGGGATACGGCTGGGAGGACGACCTCGTCTCGTGCGAGGAGGGCGGCCGGATGGCCGGGGCGGACTCGTCCAAGGTGGACCAGAAGGCCAAGCAGAGAGGCGCCCCGCAGCTCGGGACCCTTGGCGGCGGGAACCACTTCCTCGAGATACAGCGGGTCGACGAGATACTGGACGAGAGGGCGGCGAAGGCGTTCGGGATACACTCGACCGGCCAGATCATGGTCAGCATCCACTCCGGGTCGAGGGGCTGCGGCCACCAGATCGCCAGCGATTACATCAGGGTCATGGAGTCCGCGCTGAGGAAGTACGGCATAACCGTGCCGGACAGGCAGCTGGCCTGCGCGCCTGTGACTTCCCAAGAGGGCCAGGACTGCTTCGCCGCGATGAGCGCGGCCGCGAACTACGCCTGGGCGAACAGACAACTGATACTGCACTGGGTCAGGGAATCGTTCGAGCAGGCGCTGGGGCGCAAACCGGAGGAGATGGGCATGTCCTGCGTGTACGATGTCGCCCACAACATATGCAAGCTCGAGGAGCACCAGTTCGAGGGCAAGAGGGTCAAGGTATACGTCCACAGGAAGGGCGCGACGAGGGCCTTCGACGACAGCAGGCCCGAGGTGCCCGCGAAGTACCGGTCCGTCGGGCAGCCGGTCCTCATACCCGGGGACATGGGCACCGCGAGCTACGTCCTCGTCGGGACGGCACAGGCGATGGCGGAGACCTGGGGGTCTACCTGCCACGGCGCGGGCAGGCTCATGTCGAGGAGCCAGGCCACGAGGCAGTTCACCGCGAACGATGTCGTGGAGATGCTCAGGGCCAGGGGAGTGTACATACGCGCGGCGTCCAAGGACGGCATCGTCGAGGAGGCCCCAGGGGCGTACAAGGACATCGACGACGTCGTCCGCGTCGCCCATGGCGCGGGCATATCGAAGCTGGTCGCGAGGCTGCGGCCGATGGGAGTCATGAAGGGCTAGGGTCAGAGCCCGAGGACCTTCTGGGCGGCCTTCGCCACCTTCGCCTTGTGCCTCTCGGGGCACGCGACCATGACCGCCCAGTCGTGCGCCCTCCGGGTCTGAAGCGCGGACGCGATCTGGCTCAGCCTCGGCAGCAACCGGACCTTGTTCTGCTCCAGTATCCTCACGTCCGTGAGGGTCATCCTCGGCTCAGACACGGGGAGCTCGCTCGACGGCACGTCGATGATGACATGGCCTGGTTCCAGCCCGGCCCTGGTGGCGATCTCCTCCTCCGCCTTCCTGCGCGTCTTCATCTCGCCGAGGCGGTCGACCGCGTCCCACTGACCTTCCGCCACGTCGGTCACCGCGAGGGCGTACGCCTTCTTGAACAGCCTCCGGTACTTGATGAGCGTGGCTATCTCGGCGCACAGCCCGCCCTCGGCGTGCAACTTCGAGAGCAGCGTTGCGTCCGTCATCTGGTGCATCGAGTAGATGTCCTCGGGGCCGAACCCCTCGACCGCCTTCGCGAGCATCAGCTCGGATATCCTGACGGTCTTGTGGAAGTAGACCGACGTGAACATGAGCGAGCGCGCGACGAGCATCCCCTCGACCGCGCTGAGCCCTCCCCGGTCGATCACGAGGTCCCCGTTGAACAGGTCGAAGGTCTCCACGAGGCGGTCCAGGTCTATGACGCCGTACGCGACCCCGGTGTAATGCGCGTCCCGAACGAGGTAGTCCAGCTGGTCGGCGTCGACCGTGCCGCTGACGATCTGCGAGAGGTACCTCCTGCTGTTGAAGTGCGCCTGGCCGTAGTGCCTGTCCAGGCCCTTCGCGCGCCTCTGGGCGGACGCCGCGTCGAGCAGGCCGGCGACCTCCTTCGGGTCCAGGCCCATCCGCTCGATGGCCTCGGGGACCGACACATACCTCCCGAGGGTGCGCCCCTCCTCCTCGGACAGGACGGTGTCCTCCCCCCTGATGAGCCTCCGGGATATCTCGGCGTGGTCGATCCCGAACTGCTCGTGGAGGACCATCTCGAAGGTGTGCGAGTAGGGAAGGTGGCCGATGTCGTGCAGGAGGGCCGCGGCCATGACCTGCCTGGCCTCCTCCCGCTCCAGCCCGAGCGAGTCGCATATCCTGCGCGCGACCGCGAAGGTGCCGAGCGAGTGCTCGAACCTGGTGTGGTTGGCCCCGGGATAGACGAGGTACGCGAGGCCCAGCTGGTGGATGCTGTGCAGCCTCTGCAGCTCCGGCGCCTCGACGAGCGGCAGGAACTCCTCGTCCACCCTGATGCTGCCGTGGACAGAGTCCCTGATGATCTTGTATTCGACCATCGTGTTCGATGACACCTTATCCGGATATAATGTTTGGCTGAGACCGCATGCTCACCCGGGGCGCGCGCGACATTATTAAACATGATATTGAGGGACAAATGCTTTTAAGACCAGTAACTGATGCTTTTCCTCAGCCTCGTTCCCCCCGGAGGGGCTCACCAATGGTTTCTGATTCAGGCACGGATAGCGAAGACAGGGTTCAGATGTACATAGACGGCTTCGACTCCAAGATAGGAGGAGGCGTCAAGAAGGGGCACGTGGTCCTGCTCGCTGGCACGCCCGGCACGATGAAGTCGTCGATAGCGATGAACATGCTCATCAACAACGTCCGCAAGAAGGGCGTCAACGTGCTGTACGTGAGCATCGAGGAGAGCAAGGAGAGCCTCCTGTCGGCCATGAACATGCTCGGCCTGGGGGACGTGGACGAGAACAAGTTCTTCATCGTCGACATCGGGAAGCTGAGGCTGGAGCACTCGGACGCCGATGTGGGCAGGGACTGGTTCAAGATACTCAAGGAGTACCTGAGGAAGAAGGTCGAGAACGAGGGCGTCGAGATCGTGGTCGTGGACTCGTTGACGGCGATATACTCGCTCGCGACGATACCCAACCCGCGCCAGGAGCTGTTCCATTTCTTCGGGTTCCTCAAGAAGCTCGGGGTCACGACCTTCCTGATATCGGAGACGCAGCTGAACGGTCAGGCCTTCGGCCCGTACAACGAGGACTTCCTCGCGGACGGGACGATACTGCTCAGGTTCGTGGAGGTCGGCGAGACGGATGTCCAGCTGAGGCTCAGGGCGGTCAAGCTGAGGCACTCGAAGATACACCACGGGTACATGACCCTGCTCTACAAGGACGGAAGGTTCTCGGCGATCACGCCGCTCTCCGAGTGAGCGCTCGGGTGTGAGGATAAGGGGTCGGCGCGGGCACTCCCGCGCCCGAGGGCGCTCAGAAGCCGCCCTTGACCTTGTTCCTGTCGATCTTTATGGACCTCGGGGTCACCATCAGCAGGTTCTTCCCGACGCCC
>JAUPMC010000098.1 GCA_030836605.1 Thermoplasmatota archaeon
ATGAGTTATGCAACCTCTGCGTTCTCAAGGGCCGATCACGCTTGAGAGTCGCGATGCTGACATACAGCACGAGGGCCAGGGGAGGGGTCGCGCACGCCCTGAAGCTCGCGGAGAGGCTCGGCCGCAGGGGCGCGGACGTCACGCTGTACTCCCTGGCCAGGAGCGACGACGATGTCGCCGGGAGAGGGTACTACAGGCCTGTCGATGTGCCCTCCCTGATATTCCGATATGATTGGCACCCCGATGTCATGACCCGCCTGGACAGGATGATCCAGGCATACGAGCGCGGGCTGCCGACGGATGCGGACGTGTACCATTCTCAGGACTGCGTCGGGAGCACCGCGCTCGCGCGCCTGAAAGACTCAGGGAAGATATCCGCGCCCGTCTTCAGGACCGTGCACCACGTGGACGACTTCGCCGAGCCCAGACTCTTCGAGTTTGAGAAGCGGGCAGTGGCCCACGCGGACCACAGGTTCGTGGTCTCGCAGTACTGGAAGCGCGTGCTGGCCGATGAACACGGCTACAGCTCGGTGGTGACGTACAATGGCCTCGACATGGAGGAGTTCTCCAGTCTCCCGCCGAGAAGGTCCGCCCACCCGACCGTCCTCTTCGTGGGTGGGCTCGAGGCGAGGAAGGGGCTTGAGTTCCTAGTGCTCGCGATGGCCGGAGTCATCCAAGAACACCCTGACACCAGTCTCGTCGCCGTCGCCAAGACGGGCTTCCGAGGGGTGGACGAGCCGAGTTGGTTCAGGGTGCTCGCGGAGAGAGCTGGTATCGGAGGCAACCTCACTCTTCTCGAATCGGTGAGCGATGGGGAGCTCATGCAGTTGTATGCGGACTGCGACCTGCTCGTCCTCCCATCCAGGAACGAAGGCTGGGGTCTGTCGCTCATGGAAGCGATGGCGTGCTCGAAGCCTGTGGTCGCGACGAGGGTCGGGGGCGTCCCGGAGCTCGTCACTGACGGCCTCGAAGGACTGCTGGTGGAGCCTGGAGACGTCCACGGCCTGAGCGCCGCCATCAACCGGATCCTCTCGGACCCGGGCGCGAGGGAGCGCATGGGCCGCGCGGGCAGGGAGCGCGTCAAGGCATTCTCGTGGGACGCGACCGCGGACAACGTCATGCGCGAGTACGGGCGCGCGCTTCAGCCCGAGTGACCGAACCCGTGCATGAAGTGGACCATGAACTTCTCGGCCTCCGCCAGGCCCGCGACCCTCTTGTTCCCCTCGACGACCATGTACTCGTTCGGGCTGTGAGCGAGGCCGCTGTGGCCTATGCAGCCCATCGTGAACGGGAGGCCGAGCGTCTTGTTGAACACGTAGAACGGCACCGCCCCGCCGCTCGTGGGCCATATCTCAGGGTCGTGCCCGAATGCCCTGTACGAGGCCAGCATGGACTGCACGACCGGCTCCTTGACGCTCGCCCTGCAGCAGTCGTATCCGGTGTCTATCTCCTTCATCTCGATGTCCTGGTACCCGTGGCTGTCCAGGTGCTTCCTCACGAGCGGCATCATCTCGTCCTTCTCCTGGTTCGGGACGAGACGTATGTCGATCTTGCAGGTCGCCTCGTGCGGCAGGACGGTCTTCGACCCCTTCTCCGTGTACCCTCCCCAGATGCCGTCGATATTGAGCGTGGTCCCGAACACATAGTGCTTGATGAGAGCCTCGGGGTGGTCCTCCGGCAGGGTGAACCGCTTGACCTTCATGACGGCCTTGTACGCCCTCGGGTCGAACCTTTCCGCGAGCTTCGCGATCAGCTCCTCGTCCTCCTTGGACGGAGGGGCGACCTTGTCGTAGAAGCCCTCGACGAGAATCTTGTTGCCGTTGTCCTCGGTCAAGGTGCCCAGCGCGTCTATGAGCCTCCAAGTGGGGCTGTCGACCCATGCCTTCTGGCCGCTGTGGATCGCGAACTCCTGTGGGCCCCTGCCCCACGACTTCCCGGAAGACTTGAGCTCGAAGTAGACGACCCCTTTGACGCCCAGGCAGAACTTCGCCTTGCCGTCGGAGTCCTGGCTGAAGTAAGGGAAGTAGCACGCGTCCGCCTTCGACAGGCGCTTCTTGTCCTTCTTCACGTACGCGGGGAGGTTCGGGCTCCCCAGTTCCTCCTCTCCCTCGGCGACGAGGACGAGGTCGACCGGGGGCCTGCCGACGCTCTTGTTGCACGCCTCGACGGAGTTCAAGAACGCGGCGAGCGGGCCCTTCGTATTGTCCGCGCCGCGGTTCACCAGCGCCTTGACCTTGCCAGCTGTCAGGTCCTTATCGACGATCTTCGCGCCCATGGCGGGGTGCTCCCAGCCGGGCTCGTTGAACGGCATCGTGTCGTACATGAAGTACCCGAGGAGCGTCCTGTCCGAGTCCCCCTTGCACTCGCCGTAGACGATCGGGTTGCCCTTGGTCTTCACGATCTCGACCTTGTCGCACCCGACCTCCTCGTACATCTTGGCCACGAGCTCGGCGCACTCCTGGACTCCTAGGTCCTGCTGGCTGGAGCTGGGCTGTCTCAGCAACCTGCGAGTGCGCGAGATGTGCCTCGAGATGTCCTTGTCTATCCTGGCGTGCATCTCCTGGAGTTCTGGGCTGGTCCTCATCGTATCGACCGTAGTCATCGCCTGTGGCGACTAAAGATTTTGCCTGCGCCGGGAGCAAAGAGGAGAAATACATGCAGAGCATGCGAGATGACACATGGCGTTCGAGTTCCTCATCGTGTTCATCCCGATGTTCATAGTCATAGACCCGTTCGGGGTCATGCCGATCTACCTCGTCCTGACGAAGAGTATGAGCGCCCCTGACAGGGCCAAGACGCTCAAGTACGCGATAGTGTTCGGCGGTTGCCTCCTCGCCGCGTTCGCGCTCGTCGGCAAGGTCATCCTGGACTACCTCTCGATATCCATAGACGCGCTCAGGATCGCGGGCGGCCTCCTGTTGCTCGTGATAGGTGTCATGATGCTGTACGAAGGCGACACGCCGCGGTCCAGGCGCAAGGGGGCTGAGGAGCCGGCCGAGGAGCCGCACGTGCCCGAGGACGTGGCCTTCGTCCCGCTCGGGACCCCGATGCTGGCCGGCCCCGGCGCCATATCCGTGGTCATAACCCTGACCGGGACGGCCGACATGTCGATGGTCCTGCTGTCCCTCGCGGCCGTCATGGTGATCACGACCCTGATGCTATGGAAGGTCGACCTCGTTTTCAAGGTCATAGGGAACGCGGGCACGCGGGCGCTCACGAGGGTCATGGGCTTGATCACATCCGCTTACGCCGTGCAGATGATACTCGATGGGATATCCGGATACGTCACGTCCATAATCTGAGGGCGCGCGTCAGGCTGGGCCCGTCGCGCGCGGCTCGCCTTCGTGTCCAGTCGAGGCGACGAGGTATATCGCCGCGAGTATCAGCGCGGCGCCCACGAGAGCCAGCTGTTCGAGTGTCTCGTGAAGCATCGTGATCGAGATCACGAGAGCAGTGACGATCTCCAACAGCATGATCGTAGCCGAGGCTGTCGCGGACACCCCCTCGAGGCCCATCGCCCATAGCAGCATAGCGACGGATGTGCAGGCTATCCCGAGGTAGATTATCGCCACCCAGGCCATAGGTTCTATCGTGAAATCAGCACCGGTCGCGCCCAGGTACGCCACCGGAGCCGCGAGCCACACGGCGGATGTGACTATGGCCGCGGTGCTGATCTCGATGGCGGTGTACCGCGACAGGAGCCTCTTGTTGTACACGATGTAGAACGCCCAGCCCCATCCGGACAGGTACACGATGATGTCCCCGAGGAACTCGTCCTCGGCGAAGGACATCCCGCCGTCCGCCGTCAGCAGCACGATCCCGACGACGCCCGCCAGTATGCCGGCGGTCTGCACCTTGTTCAGGCGTTCCCTGAACGCGAAGAAGGACAGTATCGCGACGGCTATAACGTTGATGTCGACGAGAAGGGCCGTCTTGGACGCGGTCGTCAGCGTCAGGCCGATATACTGCGCCACGAAGGCGCCGGCGTTCATGGACCCGACGAGCCATATCATCGGGTCCTTGAGGACCTTGAATGAGAATCTCCTCAGCAGGAGCACGATTGCGAGGGTCGCCGCGGACGCCACCACGAACCTGAGCCACAGGAAGAACATGTCGTTCCCGACGTATCCGAGCCCCCACTTGACTCCGGGGAAGGACGTGCCCCAGATTAGACTAGCGAACGTCGTGAGCAACACAGCGTTGCGACGGTCCCTCGGAGGCATGCGACCACGAGATTGTGGCCGGGTATTAGAACCCTCTCCAACCTACTTCGGCCGCTCCTTGGGGAGGTCCACGTGGAACACGCTCCCCTTGCCTACCTGGCTCTCGACCCAGAGCCTCCCGCCGTGCGCCTCGATTATACCCTTCGCTATCGGCAGGCTGAGGCCGATCCTGTCGACCTGGTGGGCTAGGTCGTCCTTCGCGACGATGTAGAACCTGTCGAATATCCTCCCGAGGTTCTCGAGCGGGATGCCGATCCCGTTGTCCTTGACCCAGACATGGACTATGCGCCCCTCGTCCCTGCAGCCCACCTGTATCCTGCCGCCCTCGTCCGTGTACTTTATCGCGTTGTCCAAGAGGTTGTTGAACACGTCCCGCATACGTCTCCGGTCGGCGATCACGACCGGTATCACGCCGTCGACGGAGAGCGCCAGGGCCTGCTTCTTCTCCTCGGCGTCCTTCTGCCTCGCGGTCACTATGTCATCGAGTATGGTGTCCACCTTGACCGGCTCCGTGTGTATCTCGAGGCTCCCCTTCTCCAGCCGGCTTATGTCGAGCATGCTCTCGACGAGCGCGTATAGCTTGTCCGTGTTGGCCTTGATGATCTTCAGCCTCTGAGCGAACCGCGGGTCCAGCTTGGGCGCGTACTCCCCTTCCACGAGGTCCACGTAGCCCCTCATGACCGTGAGGGGCGTCCGGAGTTCGTGTGAGACGACGTCTATGAACTGGGTCTTCATCCTCGTGACGCGCTCCAGCTCCTGGTAGGTCTGCGTCAGCTTCTCGTATGAGCGCTCCAGCTGGCTCTCGAGCCTCACCTTGGAGGTCGTGTCCATGGCCACGAGGACGATGCCGTGCACGTCGCCCTTGTCCGACAGGATGGGCGCGATCTTGACATGCAGGTAGACCGCCTTGTCGGGCCTCTGCACGTAGTGAAGGTCCACCTTCTCACCCGCGTGGCCCTCCATGCCCTGGATCACGAGCACGTCCAGCCCGGACTTGTGCACCGCGGGGACCTCGAAGATGCTGGTGCCCACGAGCTCCTGCTCGCTGGCCTTCTCGAAGACCTTCAGCATCTGCATGTTGACGGACTGTATGATCCCCTTCGGGTCGAGCGACATGATGCCGATGGGCGCGATGGACAACACCCTGTACCGCTCCTCCTCGTTGCGCTTCACCATGAACTCCGTCCGGACACTGTTCGCCGGTATGGCCAGGTAGTCCGAGAAGGCCTTCAGGACGTCCTGCGTGTCCTTGTCGAACGGTGGCCGGCCCACGGCATTGGCCACGACCAGGTGTCCCAGGACCCTCTTGTGGAAGACTATGGACACGAGGAGGGCGGAGGCTACGCCGTACTTCGCCATGAGCGCCTTGACCTGGTCGGGAGCGCGCTCGGGGGAGTCCCATGTCAGTACATTGGACCTGTCACCCTGTGCCAACGACTCCCGGACAGACATATCGGGCAGATAAGACGAGAACTCCCTCTCGGACACCTCCATGGGACCGGAGGCGGCCACAAGCCTCATGTGGGTCCCGTCCTCGTCGAGCA
>JAUPMC010000099.1 GCA_030836605.1 Thermoplasmatota archaeon
AGGTCGTCCCGCCCGACGAAGACGTTCGTCCGACACTTCTGTCCGACGCGCTCCAGGACATCCGACCTGAGCACGACGTGGACGGGCGTCTGGCCCGAGGGTGCGTTGATATAGATGTCCTGCACCGCCCGGTCCTCGAAGAGCGTCTCGAGCACCCCGTACCCCGCGGTGTACTTGGAGACCAGCTCAGCGAGGTAGTCGACATCCCTTGACAGGCCGCTTCCCATGGAGTCCGCCCTCCTGGGCGCGAGCCTGCGGTGCACCTTGTCCTTCGCCATGGCCTTGATGAACGGCCTCAGGACGCTCAAGGACCCGAGGTCCAGTCCTTCGGGCGGGGACGAGGTGATCTCGTGGATCACCTCCGCGACTATCTTGACCAGGGCCGGGCTCAACTCGTATTCCGGCGGATGGACCTCGTACCTCGCGCTCGTCTCCTCGTCCGCGGACGAAATCGTCACGGGCACACCGTTCACGGCGTAGCTCGTGAGGACGTGCCGTTTGTTACCGATGGCCCTCTCGAGCCAAGTGGAGGTGAAGCAAGGCCTCCTGTCGTCCGATAAGACGACAGGGACCGCTTCGGGGATAGACAGGACGGGCACGGCCTTCGCGCCTGCGGACGAGACTATCCTGGGACGTCCCAGGGCAGGCGTCAATCGGCCGGCCCCCATGTGGGTATACCTGTCGAGACCACCTGCGCGATGCATCTCGCCAGTTGAGGGCACCCGGCCGATGCGTGCTCCGAGGCCAGCTTGTCGGACAGGGCCTTCCTGGACGGCCCGAAGGACACAGGGTCCGCCTGGACCCGGCGTATCACCTCGGCCGCCAGCCTCTGCCTACTGGCGGGGCATGTCCGACACTTCCTGTCTGACGGCTCCCCGGGCTGCGCCTCGAGCCTCCTCAGCGCGGCCAGCGCGGAGGCGGACTCGCGCAGCCGGGCCAACCTGTCCGATCTGTACCGCACGTGGATGTACCTCTTGAGCACGACAGCTTCGGGGATGACCCCCGAGGCGAGTATGTTCATGATGCCCGAGGCGCACTTCGGGTTCTCGATGCTCTGCGCCCCGCTGCAGTCGCCGCAGTCGATCTCCAGTGTCATCGCCCCGTCCTCGGTGAACCTGTGCTCGCACTTGCGGTCGCTGCTGAGGGAGGGGACCAGCTTCTTGGAGGGCCTGTCGCTGTGGCGTGTCATCCACACGGGCACGACCTGTCAGGCTCTTGTACCGTGCGCGCGTCCGTAGGCTGCATGTAGCCGAACGACGGATGCGCCGGCTCACGGGTTCCGGTGTGATGAGGGGCGACACGGAAGCCGTTGGCGGGTTCTTCGAGGACCTGCCGGTCCTCGCGTTCGTGCTCGCGGGGGTGCTATCGGTCGCGGGCACCGCCTCGTGGACCAGCGTCATGCTCGCCGACGATGAGCGGTGCCAAACGCTGGACCTCGCCGCGTCTCAGCTCTTGGTCAGGGTCGTCTCGGAGATTCGTGGTGCGGACGTCCTCCCGACGACGGAGGCCGTGAGGCGTGCGAACCTGTCTTCGCCGATGGACGAGCTGCCGGACGGGGTCGTCGGTCTGGTGTCCGTGTGGTGCGTCCACCCCGTGAACGAATGCCTCCTGATGGTCTCCCTCTGCGAAGGGGATCCGACGATCGCCTGCTCGGAAAGCGCGTTGATTGACTCCCTGTGCGACGGGGGCATGATCGGCATCCTGGAGGTGCGAGTGCTTGTCTGGGACGCCTAGGGTGTGCGACCAAGCGCAACTGGCCCTCCTCGACGCGATGGTCTTCTTCGCCATATCAGCGGTCATATGCGCGACCTTGATGGCCCATGCTGCTACACAACTTACGGGCCCGGACGAAGCGGTCCCTAGCCCTTCGGAGGCAGACGAGCTTCTTGCGGCCTTCCTCGGCTCTTCCATAGGCAGGGAGTTCGTCATACAGTCGCTGGAGGTCGAGGTCACAGGATATGAGCGCTTCTCGGATGTCCTGTTCATGGTCTCAGCGATGCTGCTGGACGGTGAGGACTTGGGCTCTTTTGCGGAGGTCATGTCCTACTGCCACGATGTACTCGATGGCCTCTGCGAGCCGTGGTCGTCGATGCTGAGACTGTCCTCCGCGGAGGACGGGTCGCTGAGAACACTGGCGGAGGTCGGAGAGCAGCCGGCCGCGGGCGTGGACACATGCGCGTCCTCACAGAGCCTCGGCGCCTCGGACGGGACCGGCCTCGTGGTCACGCTGGTGCTATCTCCAACCCTTCTTCTTCATGGCGTCGGTGTCTGAGTGCGCGACCTTGATCCTGGCCCTGGCATACTTCTCCCCTCGCATGAGGTCAACGACCTGGGACGCGGCCATCACGAACGCGAAGGCGATAGCCACATAGAGGTAGGTGTCATCATCGTTCCTGGTGTACAGGTACAGGATGACGAAGCAGATCACCATGGTGACGTAGACGAGGTATGTGAACACCGAGGACGGTATCGGGATGACCTTGGAGTCGCTGTAGCATCTGGCGCACCTGTCCCTCAGGCCGTACCACGGCTTGACTCTCAGCTCCTTGCATCTCGGGCAATAGAGGTACTTCACGTCAGGGGAGAACGTCCGAGACGTATATATCGTAATCCGGCGGCGATGGGACAAGTTTCTCAAGCCGGGGATCCATACGTGGCGTATGGCGGGCCGGTTCCACGGGAAGGATCGCGACTACACGGATGACGAGCGGCGCTTCCTGGCGGGCCTGAGGGGGGCCTCTGGCCGCACGTGCAGGCGGTGCAAGTGGCTCTCCATGCGCGGGCAGCAAAGGGGATGCTTCCCCGACGGGAAGTACAAGAAATTCCTGTCCGCGAAGGAGTACGAGTCCGGCTGCGACCTGTTCGTCCCCAGAGAGTGACGGCGTCCCGTCGGCGACTGGGCGTGGCATCGCGGAGGCGCCAAGACCAGAGGGCCGCAGGCACGCACGTGAGGAGGATATGGTAGTCCGGGTTGCGGAACTCCCCGCTGGCGTATATATGGCCGCATCTCATTATCATCTCTGCGGGGTTACTATTGTGGGCATGATCGGAGCGGGCTTCGGGCCATCATCGGGGAGGTTAGTGGAAGTGTGCGAAACCCCCGACACGACCAGGACGATCAAGACGCGCTCCCTCCCCCCGGTCGTCGGCGCGCTCGCGTTTGTGGCCGTGTTCCTCGGGGTCGTCTTCGGGACGACCCTGGTCCACCTGGACGAACCCGTCGCGGGCTCAGCCCTTT
Source organism: Thermoplasmatota archaeon (assembly GCA_030836605.1). Classification (GTDB taxonomy): domain Archaea; phylum Thermoplasmatota; class Thermoplasmata; order UBA10834; family UBA10834; genus UBA9653. The sequence goes on from JAUPMC010000099.1 coordinate 3,239, forward strand.
TGGTCGCGGCGGCTGCGATCGTGGTCGTCCTGACAGTCCGTTCGGTCGTCTCCTGGAAGCGAGCGAGGGCATGAGCGGGTCGAGATGGACTGCGCGCTCAGCTCTAGGAGAAGGAGTGCAGGGGCGCGGATTCGAACCGCGGAACCACTTCTGGACAAGGTCCTAAGCCTTGCGCCGTTGGCCGGTCTTGGCTACCCCTGCGTTGGGCCCGTAGCCTGACCCATGATTCGAGGCGTATAATAAGAAATCGCAGGCCCAGGCTCAGCGTGGGTCCGCCAAATCGGGCCTTCTGGTGGACGTGACCTCCTCAAGGAGGTCCCCCACGATCCTCGAGGCAATCGCGCGCTTCGCAGGGTACGCCCGCACCTTCAATCTGACAGCGACGACGTCCTCGCCAGCCGTGAGCCTCAGCCGCCCCGCGTATGCTTCCTGCTTGTCCAAGCGCAGGAACACCTGGCACGCATCGTCCATCCTCTCGTCGAGCGTGGACCCGATCACCGCGAGGTCCTCGGGGCCCATCCTGCCCAGCATATCGAGCATCTTTGCCTCGTCATCCACGGACGACTCCAAGACCTCGATCACATTCCCGTGGTGCCCCTCGGTACTCGAGCGCTCGACAGCCGAGTCGCCGACGACGGTCCTCAGCGCCTGCTCAACCCTCGCGGCGTCCTCGGTCGCGTGGCAGATCGTCCTGGCATGCATCGACGACAGTCTTCTGGGCACGGAGGCTCCATCGACCAACGGATATGTAAAGCCGCCCTGTCCCGGCGCGGCCGGCCGTGCCAGGTCATGTCATCGCAGGCACCGCCCCTGTAGGTGGGAGAATACTTAATACGTATAACACGCTAACAACGAAAACGGTGTCCCCGGTGATGGAGGTCAGGTTTCACGGGCGAGGCGGCCAGGGAGTGGTCGTGGCGTCCGAGGTCCTGGCGAAGGCGGCTTTCCGGATGGGCTTCGAGGTATCCTCTTTTCCGTTCTTCGGAGTCGAGCGCAGGGGCGCTCCGGTTACCGCGTTCGCCAGAATTGACAAGAAGCCGATAAGGAACAAGTCGAGCATATACGAGCCCGACTACGTCGTCGTCCTGGACAACTCGCTTTTGAAAGGCGTAGACGTCCTGGAGGGGCTCAAGCCTGGTGGCACTGTGCTCATCAACTACCCCGAGGGCAGCGTCATCCCCGCGCTCAAGCCGTCTTTCAAGTACTACACGCTCGACGCGAACGCCATCGCCGCCGCGCACGGCATCGGTTCCAAGGTGGCGCCCATCGTGAACACGTCGATCATGGGCGGTTTCGCAAAGATGTGCGACTGGGTCTCCTTGGATGCGATGCTCGAGACGATAAGGGCCGTGGCCCCCGTGAAGAAGGAGGAGAACGTGGCCGCCGCACGCGAGGCGTACGAGAAGACCAGGGAGGTCGTCCAGTGACGAAGAGCTACGAGGAGATACCTCTGACGCCGATATCCGATTCCCCCAGCACGATGAACATGACGGGCCTCTGGAGGGCCTTCAGGCCAGTCGTCGACATCTCCCGGTGCAAGAAGTGCACCCTCTGCTGGAAGTTCTGCCCCGACGGCGCGATCACGCTCGTGGACGGGGTTCCAGTCATAGACCTCAAGTACTGCAAGGGGTGCGGCATATGCGCCCAGGAGTGCTCGGCCGAGTGCATCGTGATGGTCCCGGAGGGAGCAGAATGAGGATGGTCATGACGGGCAACTACGCCTCCGCCTACGGGGCGAAGGCGTCCAGGGCCGAGGTCATCGCCGCGTACCCAATCACCCCCCAGACATCCATAGTCGAGAAGCTCGCCGACTTCGTGTCGTCCGGGGAGATGAACGCGAAGTACATCCCCGTCGAGAGCGAGCACAGCGCTATGGCCGCGTGCATCGCCGCCGAGACGGCTGGAGCGAGGACATACACGGCCACCAGCTCCCACGGGTTGACGCTCATGCACGAGGTCCTCATGTGGGCCTCCGCCGCGCGCTTGCCGATAGTGATGACGAACGTGAGCAGGGCCATGGCCCCCCCGTGGAGCGTATGGGTGGACCACATGGACTCCGTCGCGCAGCGGGACACGGGCTGGATGCAGTTCTTCTGCGAGAGCAACCAGGAGGTCCTCGACACGATCATCATGGCGTACAAGGTCTGCGAGAGCCGGGGCGTGATGCTCCCGGCCATGATCATAGAGGACGCGTTCATACTGTCGCACACGTCCGAGCCCGTGGACGTGCCTGACCAGGAGATCGTCGACTCGTTCCTCCCGCCCTATAACCCCGAGCTCAAGATAGAGCCCGGGAAGGCGATGGGGTTCGGCTCCCTCGTGCGCCCGGACCAGTACATGGAGTTCCGGTACAAGGCGATGCAGGCCATGAGGGACGCCCACGACAGGTTCCTCAGGGTCGAGAAGGAGTTCAAGCAGGTCTTCGGCAGGGAGTATGGCGGCCTGTTGGACACGTACAGGTGCGACGACGCCGAGGTCGTGCTCGTGGCAGCCGGGTCCACCGCGGCGACCGCGAAGGACGTCGTGGACGCCATGCGAGAGAAGGGCCAGCCAGTCGGCCTCGCGAGGCTCAGGGCCTTCAGGCCGTTCCCGCACGAGGAGTTCAGGGCCCTCGCCTCGAAGGTGTCGGGCATGGGCGTCCTCGACAGGTCGTACACGTTCGGCGCCGCGGGCGCGTTCTACACCGAGATCAAGGCGTCCGTCTACAGCTGCCAGAAGCGCCCGGTCATGAAGAACTACATCGCGGGCCTGGGCGGCAGGGACATCACACCCAAGATACTAGAGAAGATCTTCGAGGACATCCAGCTGACCGCCAAGAGGGGCGGCGGGGACGAGGTCGAATGGGTCGATGTCGCCGGCCTGCCGAGGAGGTGGCGTTGATGACGAAGACCACGATACCCGAGGAGGAGTTCACATACCCGGGCAGCACGGGCTGCCCCGGGTGCGGCGCGAACCTGGTCATGAGGTATCTGCTCAAGGGCCTCGGCGATAGGACGGTGCTCTCCATACCCGCCTGCTGCTGGGCCGTCATGCCCGGCTACTGGCCCAGCAACTGCCTCAAGGTGCCTATACTGTACACGGCCTTCGAGGCGACCGGGGCTGGGATATCGGGCCTCAGGGCCGCCTACGACGCCAAAGGGGTCAAGGACGTCACGGTCGTCGGCTTCGCCGGGGACGGGGGCACCGTGGACATCGGGCTCCAGGCGCTGTCAGGGGCCGCCGAGCGGCAGACGGACGCCATATACGTGATGTACGACAACGAGGCGTACATGAACACCGGGATACAGCGGAGCGGCGCGACCCCGTGGGGCGCGTGGACCACGACGACCCCGGGGGGCGCCACCAAGAATTACAAGCACGAGCCGAAGAAGGACATAATGGCCATCATGCAGGCCCACGGCATCCCGTACGCCGCGACCGTCTCCGTCGCCCACCCCGAGGACTTCGTGAAGAAGGCCCAGAAGGCCAAGTCCCTCAAGGGGTTGAGGTTCATACACGCGCTCTCGCCCTGCCCGCCTGGCTGGCGCATGAGTCCGCAGCTAACGGTCGAGGTCGCCCGGCTGGCCGTGGACACTCACCTGTTCCCTCTCTACGAGATCGATGACGGGAGGCTGCGGATCACGAGGAAGGGCAAGGGCACGCCCGTCAAGGAGTACCTCAAGATACAGGGCCGCTTCTCACACCTGGACGAGTCCCAGGTGGACTCGATCCAGAAGACGGTGGACGAGAGATGGGCGAAGCTGCTCAAGCGGGAGTCGGAAGGGGCCTGACGCGTCAGGCGACGTCGACGAGCCTCTTCCTCTTGTAACCGGTGACGGCCTTCAGCTTGCCCCGGAAGCAGTCGTCGAGCGCGCGGTCGCCTGTGTCCACCCTCAGGACCGGCGTACCGGCCAGCTTGGACGGCGTCGAGACCACGATGACGTTCCTCGCGCCGACCGCCCTGATGACCTCGGGGGAGATCTGTTGGTTGCCCCTGCCGAAGAAGAACCCCTGGGCGCCTATCGGGGAGACCACGATCCTCGCCTCGCCGGACCCTCTCAGCTCCTCGAGGATCTGGGCCTCGGATGCGTCCTCGCGGACCAGGGCCCCGTCCCGGTACAGGTCGACCCCCAGGAGCGTCTTGGGCAACCCCATCGTCCGGGCTATCCTGGCGGTCGTGCCGCCAGGCCCTATCACATATGTCACCCTGGACTCCATCGTGTCGGCGATGTACTGGCCTATCTCGTCGGCCTCATCGGACGCCGTGCCCGAGGAGTAGGACTGCTTCCCAGCTTGGACATGCTCGGAGTCGTCCGGGGTCAGAGCGACGCCGAACAGCCTCGCCCGGACCGCCCCTCCCCTGAACGACTCCTCGTCGACATCCATCACCTCGGCCTCCTTCACGGACTTCGACAACTGGAACGCGAGCAGGAGCTCCCCGAGCTCCTCCGGGGTGTTGATGAACACCGCCGAGTGCATCTTGACCCCCGAGGGCACCCCGACGATCGCGACGCGCGTCCCCGTCTCCAGGAGCACGTCCCGGGCGGTGCCGTCCCCCCCGACGAAGACCACGAGGTCGACCCCTTTCGAGATGAACGCGCGCACCGCGGCCCTGGTGTCCGCCGCGGAAGTCACATCCCCATGGCCGGATACGACATCGCAATGGGTGCCAGACGCCTTGAGGGAGTCCTCTCCCATCCCCCCCTCGCACGTGAGGAACATCGCGTCGACCCTCGCCTCGGCGACGCTCCTGAGCGCGGCCTCGGCCCTGTCGAAGGCGCGGGCCCTCGCGCCCCTGCTCACCGCCTTCCGCAACGTCTCCTCGCCGTCTGTGCCCTTCAGTCCTACAGGGCCGCCCATGCCTGCGACGGGGTTGACGACGAAGCCTATCCTCAGCATCGAGATGTAGTCAGGAGGTTGTGGGTAGAAGTCCTTTTTGCCACTGGGCGACGGCGGGCTAGGGCTTCACTGATTGGAGAAAAGCGTAGAACGGAGGCCGAAGGCCTCCATTGTGGGGTTTGGAGCGGGATTATGACGCGGCTTCCGTCGACGGCGGCCTGACGAAATCCGCGACCTCGGATATCGAGTCGAAGGTCCATGCGCAGACGGGCTTCCAGGACTCGGAGCCGTCAGAGGTGTCGGCGGACACCATCAGGTGGACCTTGAACTGCTGCCCGTCCTCGTACTCGTCCTTGGTGACGAACACCTTCCCTGGGAGGCTCCTGAGCCTCCTGAGCGCGCCCGACCTGACAGGGACCGAGATCTCCCCGAGCTCGGAGCTGTCGGTCACCGTCTCGAGCTCCTCGGAGCAGGCACCGAACAGGCGCCGGAGCTGCTGCTCCAGGTGCACCTTCCTCATGGTGTCCCACTCGTCCTCGTCCAGAGTCGAGTACGTCAGCCAGTCCCTCATGCCCTTGACCAGGTCTGCCATGCCATCTCACCCATCCGGAACCGAGTCCTCCGGTCTCAGAAGGACCCGGGCCCGAAGCCGCCCAGCATCGGGTTGAGGTCCGCGTGTATGAGCTGCTCTGGCATCTGCGGAGGCATGACGGCCGCCGGCTCCTCGAAGGTGTCAGCGTACCCGACGACGTCCTCCATCAGGGTCGAGACATAGGAGCTCGTGTGGTTGCTGACGCTCTCGACGATCTTCATGACGCTCCTGTCCATGACCTTGAGCGCCTCGGACATCGGGAGCTCGTCCGCGAGCCCGCAGAGCTTGTTGTTGTCCAAGACGATCGTGAAGCTCGCGTTGTCCTTGAGCTTGGCAAGACCTTCCATGGCCGCTTCGGTCCTTCCCTCGTGGTCGAACGGCATGATCGGGAGAGCGAACGAGACGGCGTTGCTCTCCTTGGCGACGCTGGCGACGACAGGCGCGACGCCCGTGCCCGTGCCTCCGCCCATCCCGGCGACGACGAATATGATGTCGTAGCCCCTGATGGCCTCGCGTATGACCTCGCGAGCCTTCTCGGCACAGTGCTCCCCGACCTCGGGGTAGCCTCCGGCGTCCTTCCCGAACGAGACGTCCTTGCCGATCAGCACCTTCCTGTGAGCGTCCACCTTCTTCAGGTGGTCCTCGTCAGTGTTGATGGCCACGGTCTCGACACGGTTGTGCTTCCAGTACATCCCGTGCACTATGTTCGAGCCGGCCCCGCCGCATCCCACGACCGCGATGGTCGGCTCTCCCAAGCTCACTCCAAGCGAGTTTAATATCTCCTCTGTCCTGCTCCCATCTTCCGCCGTCATCCCTTTCTGGCCTCCGTTCGCCGCCGCGATGGAGAGGAGACCCTCGTCGAGAGTCTCCCCCACCAGTGAAGTTTGTCGTCCTCGAACCGTCCCTATGTCTTGGGAACGACCCTGACCGCGCTCCGCTGCTGGTTCGCGTCCTTCTTCAGAGTCTCCACGTGCTCCGCGTGGAGGAACTGATGCCGGGCGCAGTCCGCGAGCGCCTCGGACGTCGAGTTGTAGACTCCCTCGGCGACCAAGTGCGCGATCGTGTCTAGGACGAGGGGTGGCAACTCCACCACGACCTCGTTCATCTTCTTCGTTCCCTGAGCACACCCGAGCTTCGCGTCGACGTACGCGCGGAGCGCCGCGCGCGCGAGTTGCGATCTGTTGGAGAACTCGTTGCTAGCGGCTATGAACTCGTCTATCAGACGCAGGTCGTCCGCGTCCAACCGAAGAGTTATCCGCTCGTTCTCCAAAGGGTCGTTCAAGTGTGCATCCCATCCCGATTTTCAGACGCAGAAGGGACATATGTCATACGACGATATATATAGGTATCCAAAATGTCACATTTCGTCCGATAATGTCATATCGAGGCACTGGCCTACGTCGGGCCGGGGCTCGAACGCCCTTCCGGAGTATGACATTTCCGTCCCCGGGGCGCCGCACGTCCGCCCACGGGTAATGTTTATGAAGAGGGGGCTGCATGCGCTGGACCTCAAGTCGGGGGACACACTCGTTGCACGGGCATGTACTCAAGGATGACGCGACGCGTCGCAAGCGGAGGGCGCTCCTCGCCGTCGTCGGGCTCGGGATCACGCTGTTCGTCTCCGGGTTCCTGGTCACGGTCGCGTCGCTCTCAGGGCCGAGCGCCGCCTCGTCCGGGGAGGCTGCGCTCCAGGCGACGGACTCAGTGTCTGGTGACTCTTCCGTCATCCTGCTGTTGGGCCTCCTCGTGAGCCTGGGCGGGGTCGTCCTCGCGACCGCCGGCCCGCTGATGATGTTCGTCTTCGTCCAGAGGGGCCCCGCGGAAGAGGCCCGCAGGCCCGTCGAATAACCTTTTATCGCACCCGCACATTCCGTCCTCTGCTGGCTGACCGATGTGACGCTCGATTTCTCCGCGATGGAGGCCAAGTGGCGGGACGCCTGGTACGAGGCAAGGATAAACGAGTCTGAGCCAGAGCCGGGCAAGAAGAAGTTCTTCATGATCTTCGCGTACCCCGGGGTGACCGGGTACATGCACGTGGGGCACATGCGCGGGTACAGCGTGACGGACGCCATAGTACGTTATAAGATGATGACCGGGCACAGGGTCCTCTTCCCGGTCGGCACGCACGCCACGGGGAACGGCGCCATCGGCTTCGCCCGCAAGGTCGAGCGGCGAGACCCAGCGACCATAGACCAGTTGAA
>JAUPMC010000100.1 GCA_030836605.1 Thermoplasmatota archaeon
GACGTGAACAACTGGGCCAACGTGGGTGACGAGCTGACCTACGACATGCTCATACGCAGGGAGTACCCGGAGGAGCTGCTGATCGCCAACTACCTCTCCCAGGTCTGGAAGGCCGAGCTTGGGTTGAACCTTGTGCCGAGAGTGGTGGACGAGGTCACGCTGTCCTCGGAGGTGTACCAGTACGAGTATGACATGATGATCTGGTACTGGAGCGCGGACGCCGACCCGAACTACATGCTCTTCTGCCAGACAGGCATGGCGATAGACGGGTGGAACGACAACTACTACGACAGCGCGGCCTACAACGACAACTTCACCATGTCCGTCCAAGAACTGAACATGACCCAGAGGAAGGTCTACACGGACGAGTGCCAGCGCGTCAACTACCTGGACGCCTACTACAACATCCTGGCGTACCCGCATCAGACGTACGCGTGGAGGACCGACACCTTCTCGGGCTGGGGAGACTGGGAGGCGAACCCGTGCATGAGCTTCGACCACTTCTGGACGGGCCCGCAGCTGATGTTCCAGCTCGTGCCGGTGGGACCCCCGCCCGTCCCTCCTGGAGATGACGGCCCTGACGACAATGGATGGATCCTGTACGCTGCGGCAGGGGCCGCGATCGCAGTCCTGGTCGTCATAGTGGCCGTCGCCATGCTCATGAAGAAGGGCAAGAAGGGCGGCGCGGCGAAGCGGGACGTGAAGGAAGCGAAGCCCTCCGTCGACAAAGGCCCACTCGGGGAGTGACGGATTGAAACACGCCCGTGCGGAACAAGCACGGGCATCCTTACAAAACCACTTCGCGCACATTCAACAGAGGGTGACCTTCGAGGACCAGGAAGGACAGGGCGGACGGATAGCATACCTGTGGATCACGTAGGAGGAGTGGGGCGACCTCGCGCGGTGAGGTATCGAGGAGCTGTGGCTTCGGATGGACACTAGGACGTACATAACCCGCAAGATCACCTATCTGCTCATCACACTCGCGGCCATCCTGACGTTCAACTTCTTCCTGTTCAGGATCCTGCCCGGCGACCCCGCGAGGGCGTTCATCGGGAGGGGCATCTCCGACGAAGCGGTCTACATCATAAACGAGAGGTTCCACCTGAACGACCCGATGCACGTACAGTTCTGGTACTACGTCAGGGACACGCTTACCCTGGACTTCGGCGTCACGGGCAGCCTGAATGCCGGCGCCTCGATAAACGAGCTGCTCGGGCCGAGGATACTCAACACCCTCCTGCTCGTGGGCATCGGGACCGTGCTCGCGATAGTCCTGGGCGTCATGCTCGGCAGGTTCGCGGCCTGGAGGAGGGGCAAGCCGGCCGACACCATAGGCATGGCGTTCGCGCTCACGTTCTACTCGATGCCGACCTTCTTGTTCGCCCTCTTCCTCATGATCGTGTTCTCGGGAGAGCTCCAATGGTTCCCGATAAGGGGCGCGTACGGGCAGCTCCCGTGGGACTCGACGGTCACGGACTACAGGTTCATGGAATGGTGGGAGAAGATTGCGAGCCGAGGGTACCACCTCGTGCTGCCCGTGATTGCGTTCACGCTCGAGATCATGGCGGAGTTCGCCCTGATAATGAGGAACTCCTTGACCGACGTCCTCACGGAGGACTACATAACCACGGCCAGGGCCAAGGGCCTCTCCAACAAGAAGATACTGAACGACCACGCCATGAGGAACGCGCTCCTGCCGGTGGTCACGGTCGCGGCCATCAGCGTCGGCTGGGTCCTCGGAGGGGCGATAATGGTCGAGATGGTGTTCTCGTACGAGGGCCTGGGCAAGCTCACATGGGACGCTGTCGGCGCCAGAGACCTGCCCCTGCTGCAGGCGCTGTTCCTGATAATGGCGGTCGCCGTGCTGATCGCCAACCTGATCGCGGACATCGTCTACACGAGACTGGACCCGAGGGTGAAGATATGAGCCGGCTCAAATCGCTCCGGGCCTGGCCCGCGTGGACGGCCGTTGTCTTCGTGCTCTTGCTGGCCCTCGGGGCACCGCTCGGGGACGCCGACGGGCGGGACTCGAGACCGGCCGTCGGGGCGGCCACTCTGGCCCAGGACACCGTGGCCCCGGTCGCGGACGCCGGCAGCAACCGGACCGCCTACGTGGGCCTCGACATCGTGCTCGACGGCTCGGGCTCGAGCGACAACGTCGGCGTCGTGGATTACAGCTGGACGGTGTGGGTCGACCCGCCCGTGTCCCTCGAAGGAGAGACCGTCACGTTCCAGTTCACGTCAGATGGAGTGTACGAGGTCACGTTGAACGTCACGGACCTCGAGGGCAACTGGGACGTCGACTCGATATTCATCACCGTCATGTGGGACCTGACCCTGCCGGTGTCGCACCCGGGATACAACCAATCCGTGTATACCGGGGACATCGTCACCCTGAACGCCTCGAGGTCGAAGGACCTGCAGACGGGCATCGTGAACTACACCTGGAACCTCACGCACATGGGAGACTCGGTCGTGCTGTACGGGAGCGACGTGGAGTTCACGTTCCTGGAGGCGGGGAAATACCTCGTCACACTGACGGTGACCAACGGCGTCGGGCTCACCAACTCGTCGTCCGTCACGATCTCGGTCCACGACCAGCCCACATGGGTCGCCAAGAACTGGAAGTGGATCACCGGGACATTGATCGTCCTCGGGGTCGTCGGGCTGTGGGCCGCGGTCAGATACAGGAAGAACCACGCGGTCATCACCAACACCGAGCGCGAGAAGATCGCCTTCAAGTTCAAGGACTACAAGAGGCTGTGGGGGCTCCTGAGGAAGAACCGGCTAGGGTTCGGGGGCCTCGTCGCGCTCATCGCATTCGTCGTGGTGGCGATCCTCGCCCCCGTGCTCTCGACTGTCCCGGACCCGAACGTGTACACCAACTGGGAACCGGTGATCCCTGACCTAAACTACACCCACCCGATGGCGCCCTCGTTCACGCCCTCCAACTACACAGGGTTCATACATCCGCTGGGCACCGACTCGCAGGGCCAGGACGTGTACAGCCTCACATTGTACGGCGCCCGTGCGTCCCTCATCGTGGGGCTCGTCGCGACGATCATATCGGTCGCGATGGGCACGTTGATCGGGCTGACCGCGGGGTACTTCGGGAGGATCGCGGACGAGGTCCTCATGAGGACGACGGACTTCTTCCTGACGCTCCCGTGGTTCCCGCTGATGATCGTGCTCATGACCGTTCTGGGCCAGGAGTTCATCTGGGTGATCGTGGTCATAGGCATCACCAGCTGGCCGTCGACGGCCAGGATAGTGCGTGCCCAGGTCCTCACCCTCAAGGAGAGACAGTTCATAGAGCGGGCCCGGGCGATCGGGGCCTCCGACGGGTACATCATCAGGAGGCACATCCTGCCCAACACGATGCCCCTGATCTTCGCCAACACCGTCCTGCTGATATCCATAGCGATCTTCTCGGAGTCGTTCCTCGACTTCTTCGGGCTGGGCGACCCGACCGTGATCAGCTGGGGCATGATGCTGGAGCAGGCGTACACCGCCACGGCCACGGAGTCGGGCGCCTGGTGGTGGATAATGCCGCCGGGAGTGGCGATCGTCGCGATGGTCCTGTCGTTCTCGCTCTTCGGCTACGCGCTGGACGATGTCCTGAACCCGAAGCTGAGGAAGCGCTAGGGCGGCGCCAGTGGCACGGATGGATCAATCGTCCAGCGCGAGCGCCGCATGAACAGGGAAGAAGAAGACTCGAGAAATGGTTTGGGCTGTTTCAGGGCGGGACCGGTCACTTCTTCTCGGCCGCCGCGGCCTGGGCCGCCTGCATCTTCCTGAAATACGTCAGGTAGCCCATCGCGAACTTGTCCTCTCCCCAGAAGAGCTTCGAGGACTTGAGCGCGAACTGCATGTTCGGGTCCATCGGGTTGCCGATGAAGCAGGTCATGCCCTGGCCGGCGCACATGAGCATGAAGGACGCGTTGAGACGCGGCCTGTCCGGAAGCCCGAAGGACACGTTGCTCAGGCCGACCGTGGTGTTGACCCCGAGTTCCTCGGTCACAATCCTGATGGTGTCGAGGGTGGCCTTGGCGCCCGTGCTGGCAGTGCCGCACGCGAGGGCGACGCAGTCGATGATCATGTTCTTCCTGTCCATGCCCTCCTTCTCCGCGCGGTCTATGATCCTCGTGGCTATCTCGACGCGCTTCTCGGAGGTCGCGGGTATCCCCGCGTCGTCGATGCACAGGCCGACCAGTGCGGCGTCGTACTGGGCGGCGAGAGGTATGACAGCGTCCATGCGCTTCTCCTCGCCCGTCGTCGAGTTGATGCCGACGCGGCCTCTCACGTTCTTGAGGGCGATCTCGAGCACCGCTGGGTCCGACGTGTCTATCCAGAGGGGCACGTCGACGGCGTCCTGGACGATCCTGAGCGCCTCCTGCATCGCGTGCTTCTCGTCGATCCCGGGGACGCCCACGTTGACATCCAGTATGTCGGCGCCGTTCTCGACCTGTCTCTTCGCCTCGAACTCCAGCACCTCGAACTCGCCCGCCTTCAGCTTGGCGATGAGGTCCTTCCTGTTCGTCGGGTTGATCCTCTCTCCCACAAGGACCGGCGTCATTCCGCCGCCGATCTTCACCGTCTTCGCGGTACCCTTAAGCTCAATCACTGGCACGACTGCACAAGGCACTTGACTCGCCTCCTTCGAAAGGGGTGAACGACTACTCTGACAAAAACGTTTGGGTCTGGCGAGTCATGCGCCCTCATCCACCCGGCTCGGCCATGTGCGGATTTATATAATTCTCACAGAATGACCATATGACTCCCACCATCCTGACACCCCCCGTAAACAGAAACCTTAATTAGGGTATCGAGTATGCCGGTTCAATCGGAGTAGGGGATTTGTCCACGTGATGAATCAGCCTTAGACCGACCTGAAAGTCCTCTGGGACGCGAGTCCTGGGAGGAA
>JAUPMC010000101.1 GCA_030836605.1 Thermoplasmatota archaeon
CGTCGTGGATCCCGACCTCCCCGGGAACCAGGTGGCCCTCGCCCAGCTCGTCGACTCGATGTACATATTCCTTGTCTACTACGTCCTGCTGGGGATCAGCCAGATCGCGACACACACGTTCGACGCGCTCGATTCCATGGCCAAGGTCCACGTGCCCGCGATACTGGAACTGGTGGTCCGGGTCTCGTTCGTCATATACGTGACCACCTCGCCTCTCGCCGACACCGCGAACGGCCCCGCCCTGCTCGCGAGCGCCTACGCCGCGGGCATGGTCGCGTCGATGCTGCTCGTGGCCATGCTGATGAGGTCCTATCCGATATCGAAGCCTGACAGGTACATGGTCATGAGCTACATCCGGGCCCTGATCCCCGTGTTCATCGTCTCGATGACCTTCATATTGGACATGTTCCTGGACAAGCTGGTCGTCGGGTACTTCTGGGGCGAGTTCGAGCTCGGCCTGTACTTCGGGGTCCAGCGGATGTCCGTGTTCGTCGGCGTCTTCTCCCTCTCCGTGGCGACCCTGATACTCCCGTCGGTGACCACGTACTTCATCAAACGGGACGTGGCGGCGAGCTGGGAGGTCGTGAACCAGGCCGAGAGGTATGTGTCCCTGGTTGTGGTGCCCACGGCCGCGTTCTACCTCATGTACGGCTCGGACATGATCAGGTCGTTCCTCACGGACGACTTCACCCCGGCGGTCACCACGATGGACCTGCTCGTGATATCGGCCACCGTGCTCGCGCTCGTCCTCCCGCTGAGGTCGGTCATAGTCGGCGTCGGGCGGCAGGTGACCCTATTCATGGTCAACATCGGCGGCCTGAGCATACAGCTGGTGCTGATGCTCATCCTGGTCCCGGACTCGTTGCTGGGGGTCGAGATGATGGGGCTGAAAGGCCTAGGCGCGGCGGCCGCCCTCCTGGTCACGTCCGTGTACTACTTCTTCGTCCTCCGGTACATGGCCTGGCGCATCGGCAAGATACTCCCCAACTCCCGCTCGTTCAAGCACCTCGCGAGCGCGCTCGTCATGGTCGGGACGATGTACGTCGTCGACTGGCTGATCGTACCGACGGTCGATTGGCTCGCCCTCGTCTTCCTCGCAGTCCTAGGGGTCCTCGCCTACGGCACGTCGGCGTACCTCATGGGCGAACTCGACAAGGAGGACTACAGGAACTTCAGGGAGATGCTCAACCCCCAGGACACCTTCCAGTATGTCGTGAACGAGCTCGTCGGCAAGCGGGCCTGAGCTTCGAGATGTTTATAGTACGAGAGCTTGATTACCGCGCCGTCCACCATGTCAGAGACCACCATCATCATGCACGCGTCCGAGCTCGTCACGCTCAGGGGGCCTAAGCGGTCCAGGGCGAAGGCGGAGATGTCCGACCTGTCCATCATACCCGATGGCGCGGTCGTCGTCTCCGACGGGGCGATCGAGGATGTCGGCAGGACGGAGTCGATCCTCAAGGAGCACGACGCGTCCGGGGTCGAGCGGCTGGACGCGTCCGGGAAGGTCGTGATGCCTGGCCTGGTCGATCCGCACACGCACGTCGTGTTCGCGGGCTCGAGGGAGTTCGAGCTGGACCTGAAGCTGAAGGGCAAGACGTACCTCGAGATCATGGCCGCCGGGGGCGGCATACTCAGGACGGTCGGCGACACGAGGGCGGCGAGCGAGCAGGAGCTGTTCGAGCAGTCCGCCGCCAGGCTGAGGTCCATGATATCGCACGGTTCGACGACGGTCGAGGCCAAGTCAGGCTACGGCCTGGACAAGGATGTGGAGCTCAGGATGCTCAGGACCATAAGACGCCTGGGCGAGGAGCTCCCGGTGGATATCGTTCCCACGTTCATGGGTGCCCACGCGGTGCCCCAAGAGTTCGCCGGACGCCCGGACGACTACGTGCGGTTCGTGGCCGAGGACGTGCTCCCGGCCGTGGCCCGCGAGAACCTGGCAGTGTTCTGCGACGTGTTCTGCGAGGCCGGGGCCTTCGACCCTGACCAGTCGAGGACTGTGCTCATGGCGGCCAAGGCGCTCGGCATGGGCCTCAAGGTCCACGCGGACGAGTTCTCGTCGTCCGGGGGGGCGGAGCTCGCCGCTGAGCTCGGGGCCGTGTCCGCGGAACACCTCGCGAAGCCCTCGGACGACGGCATCATGGCGATGGCCAGGAAGGACATCATGGGCGTGATGCTCCCAGGCACGCCCTACGCCTCCATGGGCGGGACGTACCCCGAGGCCCGGAGGCTGATAGACATAGGCGTGCCGGTCGCGCTCGCGACGGACCTGAACCCCAACTGCTGGAACGAGTCGATGCAGTTCACGATGAGCCTGGCGTGCTACATGCTGAGGATGACGCCCGCGGAGGCGTTGACCGCGTCGACGGTGAACGCGGCGGCCGCCCTCGGCCTCGAGAAGAAGATAGGAACGCTCGAGCGCGGCAAGAGGGCGGACATAGTCGTCATGGACGTCGCGTCGCACGCGATGATCCCATGCAGGTTCGGCACGAACCTGTGCACCCTCGTCATGAAGGACGGCAAGGTCGTCTGGACGAGGGGGCCGGCGCCGAGGCCCTAGATCCTCAGTATGATGATGCCCACAACCACCGTGGCGATGCCCGCCCATTCCTTGAGGCTCATCTGTTCCCGCAGTATGAGGAACGCCAGCATGGTCGTGAAGATCGCGTTTGAAGTGGCGACGGCCGCGGTCGCGCCCGTGCTCATGTCGGAGTGCGACATGGCGTACACGAACGACAGTATCCCGATGCCGAGGCACGCCCCGGCTGCGATCGGATAGATCATCTTGGTCCCCAGAGGCGCGAGGCCGTCGGTGAGCCATAGATACGCCAATAGGCACACCCCGAGCGAGCCCATGGTGACCCACATGATGGCGGTGAACATCTTGGGGTCGATCTCCAAGTTCTTCTCGCCGTAGGCGATCAAGAAGTTCGTCGTCCCCCACAGTATGAAAGTCCCGAGTGCGAACATCAATGCCATAGAGGCCAAGGTCTTCCGCTCCACGGGGCGACCAGCATCGGCTGGATATAAATATCTTTGTCGTTTTTCCGGGCTCCTTCCCGCGCACTGGTCCAGCCGCCCTAGGTATTTATTTATCCACGCAGGCAGATGCTCGCGGGAGTCGGCCATGGGACGCACGGTCCATTGCGCCGACAGGTCGGTCTTCCGATGGTTTCGGTGTGCATGCTTACCGAGCTGGAGTCCTACAAGGGCATCATACCGTACAAGAACCCGGGAGGCATGGGCACGAACGCCCCCATGGTCGCGAGGGAGCTCGAGAGGCTCGGGTGCAAGGTCGTGTTCAACCGACCGGACGAGGACTGCGACGTGCTCCACATCCACAGCCCTCTGCCGAACTCGTTCGCGTGGGCCATCAAGAGACGCCTGTCCGGGAAGCCTCTCGTGGTCCACGGTCGCCACCTGCCAGAGCTGGTCAAGGGCGGGTTCAAGGGCGGCTCCCTGTTCTATCCGTTCGTGCGCATGTATTCGGTGTACTTCTACAACCTCGGGGATGTCGTCCTCGGCGCGACCCCATATGTGGCCAAGTCCCTGGCCAGGGACGGCGTCAGGGGCCCGTTCAAGGTCATCCCGAACGGC
>JAUPMC010000102.1 GCA_030836605.1 Thermoplasmatota archaeon
TGGACCCGAAGATGCTCGTCAAGGACATCGTCGCCGAACCCCTGCACGCGCAGCTCAAGCACTTCAGACTCGTCGAGGTCAAGGACGGCCAGGGCAAGTCCGTCTACAAGATGGTCGACAAGAGGTACAACCTTGTCACGGCCAAGGACGCGGCGGGCATGGTCACGCTCAAGACGGTGCCCAAGGGCGGCGCCAAGGTCAAGAAGGGGCCAGTCGGCGCTTACGACGGGCTGCTCCAGGACAAGATGGGGCTCGCGTCCGCGTCCAAGGGCACGGTCACGAAGAAGACCTGGACCAGGGACCGCGTGATAAGCCTGCTGGAGCGCGTCGGCCTCAACGTGGAGCACATGTACAGGTTCCCGCACGAGTTCAGCGGCGGGCAGAGGCAGAGGATAGGCATCGCGAGGGCGCTGTCGGTGAACCCCGACTTCGTCGTGCTCGACGAGCCGACCTCGGCCCTGGACGTGAGCGTCCAGGCGCAGATCCTGAACATGCTCAACGACCTCCAGGACGACTTCGGCCTGACATTCCTGTTCATATCCCACGACCTGAGCACGATCAGGTACATGTGCGACCGCGTGGCGGTCATGTACCTGGGCAAGGTCGTCGAGTACGCCGTCAAGGACGAGCTGTTCGGCAAGCCCACGCACCCGTACACGGAGGCGTTGCTCTCGGTCATACCGGCGCCCGACCCCGACCTGAGGAGGGACAGGATCATACTCGCGGGGGATGTGCCGAGCCCGGCCAATCCGCCGCCCGGCTGCAGGTTCCACACGAGGTGCCCGCTCGCGAGGGAGATCTGCTCCAAGGAGGAGCCGCCCCTGACCGACAGGGGCAACGAGCACTTCGTGGCCTGCCATGTGCGCTAAGAAGGTCCGGGAAGGCGGGGCTGTCGACGGGTCGGGGCCCCTGACTGACGAGGAGGAGCTACAGGCCGATGAGTTGGACGACGCGGCGGCCCTCAAGATCCACAGGAAGAAGATGGGGTGGCGGGAGTGGCTCCTCTACGACTTCCTCCGCTACTGGTACTGGGTCGGCGCGATAGCCCTCGTGGCGTTCTTCGTGACGCAGATATCGTGGATGTACCATGTCAAGGACCTCCTCGGGCTCTCAGTGCTCGCCGTCGCCGCCTTGGCGATGGTCGTGCTCGAGGCCTTCGCCTACAGGGGCATCTGGCCCGAGGGCGCCTACACGGAGGGGTGGCCCGCGGGCAGGAAGCTGAGGCGGGCGTTCAGGAAGCTCCGCTGGCGCCTGTGAGGGCCTGCCTTAAACTAGAGGCGAGGCGATTACGGGACCGCAGGTCGACCGCGAGGGGATAGCATGGGTTGGTTCGAGATAGTCGCCATCATCCTGGCCGCATACCTCGCGGTCCTCGCCCTGGGCCACTACACGGGCGTCTGGAGCCGCGTCGGGGTCCGGGCCTACGGGCCCGTGCTCCTCTGGAGGACCAGGCGCGGCATAGACATCATCAAGCGGCTGGCCAGGCGGGGGAAGGGCTGGCGCCGGGCCTCGACCGTCGGGGCCGGCGTCTCGCTGGCCATCATGGCCGTCCTCACGCTGTTCCTGCTGTGGGTGTCGTTGTCGGACCCCGCGCTGCCCAAGGCGGAGGAGGCGTCCGAGGAGGTGGGGCCAGGGCTGCCCACGGAGAGCCTCGCGTGGACCCTCTTCTACGGTGGTCTGGGGATGACCGTCGCCGTGTTCGCGCACGAGATAGGGCACGGGGTCGTCGCGGCCGCCCACAGGCTGAGGCTCGACTCCGTCGGGGTCCTGTTCGTCGCCATCCCGGTCGGGGCGTTCGTCGAGCCGAACGACGAGGACATTGCGGAGGCGGACGCGCGCACCATGATGAAGGTCTACGCCGCGGGGGTGGCGGCCAACATGCTCGTCGCCTTTGCGTGCCTGGCGGTCCTGGCGTGGGCCGTCGTGCCCTCGGCCGCCCCGGTCGAGGACGGCGTGCTCGTGACAGCGGTGGCCCAGGACTCCCCAGGCGCCGTGTTCGGGGTCTCCGTGTGGAGCGAGGTCGTCGCCATCGGGGACGACCCCGTCGCGGGCGCCCCGTCCTTCGACGGGATGTGGTTCGAGGAACCAGGAGGCATCATCAGCGTCTCGGTCAGGTACGGGGACGAGAGGACCTCGGTCCTGCTGCCCCAGGGGATGGCGGTCACGCAGGTCCTGGACGGCCCCGCGGAGAACGCGATGCTGAGGCCGGGCATGATCATACAGAGCCTCAACGGGACCGCGATACACTCGGAGGCGCAGCTGAGGTCCGTGGTGGAGAACTCGACTCACAAGGAACCGATCCCCATCACGGTCCTCGTCCCTGGCGAGGACCCCGTCCTCGGCGAATGGTTCGTGAGGGACGAGAGCATCGTCACCGTGAACCTCACCTCCAAGTGGCTATGGTACTACACGCACTACAACTACCTGAACGAGGAGGAGTACAAGAACCTCAGCTTCATGGGGATAGACGTCGCCCCGTTCGGCCTCACCGCCGTCGGGGCCGAGCACCTGACCGACCTCTACGCGCACCCTTACGGGCGCGTGCAGGACCCCGGGGACCTCGTGGACTCCACGGTCAGGCTGCTGACCCTCCCGTTCATAGGTTATTCCCCAGTTCTGCCGCCGGCGACCGACCTGTACGAGCCCGGCGGGCTCGGGTCCGCGCTCCCCGACTGGGCGTTCTGGGGGCTCGTCAACACCCTCTACTGGGTCTTCTGGGGGAACGTCATGCTCGGGTTCGCGAACGCCCTGCCCGCCCTGCCGTTCGACGGGGGGTACCTGTTCAGGGACGTGCTCCGCTGGCTCCTGGGGTACCCGAGGAGCAGGCTGAAGGGCATCGAGAAGGTCACCTATCAGAGGAGGTTCACCGAGCCCGGGGAGGCCTGGCTGGTCAGGTGGTTGACCATATCGCTGACCGTCGCCACGCTCGCCCTCGTGGCGTGGCTGCTCCTAGAGGCATCTATCTGACCTAGTGACCTATGACCAAAGCCATTTCTAGGGCTACCGGCATTCAAGCGCGATGGACGGCAAGGCGGACCTGCACACCCACACGAAGCACTCGGGACTGTCCAAGGTGCTGTTCCTTCAGATACCCGACTCCGTCTCCGAGCCGGAGGACGTCGTCAGGGCGGCGGAGGCGCGGCGCCTCGACGTCCTGTGCGTCACCGACCACAACAGCATCAAAGGGGGGCTCGAGGCGAAGAAGCACGCCAAGTCCGTGGAGGTCGTCGTCGGGGAGGAGGTGCAGACCGCGGACGGGGAGGTCCTCGGGCTGTTCCTGAACGACAACGTGCCCTCGGGGCTCACCGCCCAGGAGACGATAGACATCATCCACGGCATGGGAGGGGTCGCGGTCGCCGCCCATCCGTTCAGCGCTCACTGCTCGGCCCTGGGAGACAAGGCCCTCGAGCTGGACCTGGACGGCATAGAGGTCTTCAACGCGTTCCACCGGGACAGGTACTCGAACGACCTGGCCGTAAGCAGGTGCTCCGAGTCCGGCAAGGCTCTCACGGGTGGCAGCGACGCGCACGCCCCCATGATGGTAGGGGACGGCTACACGACCTTCGAGGGCAGGACCGCCGAGGAGCTGAGGAAGGCCATCGTGAACCGCAGGACGGGCCACGGGGGCCAGTACACGACGATCCGGAACGTGGTCTGGATGACCACCCTGTTGGTCCTGGACCTGCAGAAGATCCTGGCCAGGTCGCTGGTCGGGGCGGAGGACAACCAGAGGACGGAGTACTCCGAGGCCATCCGCCGCATGAAGAAGGCCACGAAGGCGGTCTCCCTGGGCGCGACATTCATGTTCCTCCTGCCGCCGACGGCGTTCGTCGCGAGCGTGGTCGGGGACAGGCTAAACACGGCAAAATCGAGGAGCAACTGGCTCAGGCACAATAGCAGGTGACCGGCCCACCGCCAGCCGGCCGTGTCAGGCGATGCCTTTTGATATCACGAGCGGCATCCTCTCACAGAGGGATACGGAATGGCCGTCAGGAAGATCATCGAGATAGACGAGGAGAAGTGCGACGGGTGCGGCCAGTGCGTCCTCGCGTGCGCCGAGGGCGCGCTGAAGCTCGTGGGCGGGAAGGCCAAGGTCGTCAGCGACGTGTTCTGCGACGGCCTGGGCGCGTGCATAGGCGAGTGCCCCCAGGGGGCGCTGAAGATCATCGAGAGGGAGGCCCCGGGGTTCGACGAGGAGGCCGCGAAGGAGCATGTCGGGAAGGGGCGCGCCCGCGAGGGACAGCCCGTGGCGACCGAGCCCTGCGGGTGCCCGTCATCCAATCCCATGATACTGAGGGTCGGCCAGGGCATGCCAAGGGCGCCGGCGAACGCCGGCGAGCACGCCCACCACATGCCCCCGGAGCTGACCAACTGGCCGGTCCAGTGGAGGCTCGTGCAGCCGGCCATGCCGTTCTTCAAGGGAGCGGACCTGCTGTTGTCGGCGGACTGCGTCCCGTTCGCGTACAGGGACTTCCACGGCAGGTTCCTCAAGGGGAGGCCCGTCATCACCGGGTGTCCGAAGCTGGACGAGCAGCAGGCCTACCTGGACAAGCTCACGGCCATCTTCAAGGAGGCGACCCCCAGGAGCGTCACCGTCGTCATCATGGAGGTGCCCTGTTGCCAGGGGCTGCTGAGGCTGACCATGGAGGCCTTGAGGCGGTCAGGGAAGGACATCCCCGTCAACAAGCACGTGGTCTCCATCGAGGGGAAGGTCCTGGTGGAGGAATGACCTGGTCGGAGCGCATAAGTGCGACCTACGCCATGGCCTCCCGGATATGACCCTGGACATCTCTTGGACGAGGACCGCGCTGAAGCTGCCGCCGGAGGTGAGGAGAGACCTCGCCCTGAGGCTGTCCGCCATGAGCAGGTACTTCCCGGAGATGAGGCGGGACCTCAAGGTCGGCATCACGAGGTCGTACGACGGTTCCGTGTTCCAGGACAAGGACGGCTCCGTGAAGCTGATGCTCGAGGTCCGGAGGCGCAGGGGCGGCGGCTGGAGACTGCCGACGCGTTGGACCATCGCCCACGAGCTGATGCACCTGGCGCAGTTCAACTCGAAGGGCATCCCGGGAGGGG
>JAUPMC010000103.1 GCA_030836605.1 Thermoplasmatota archaeon
AGAACTCGAAGACCTTCTGGGAGCAGAACTCGACGCACGAGCTGCAGCCCTCGCACCTGGACTTGTCGATCCTGGGGAACCACTGGACGTCCTCCCTCGGGATGCCCTGGTAGCTCTCCTCGACCTCGTCCTTCCTCCGGCCCCTGAGCTTCTTGAACTCCGCCCAGAGCGCCTTGAGGTAGTCCTCCCGGACGGAGGACGGCACGTAGTTGCGCGCCGTGAGCTCGGCCATCAGGACCTCCTTGACCTCCTCGTCGGGGCGGTCCATCCGCTTGAGCGCCGCGTCCATGACCTCGTCGAGGCCGGCGATGCCGACCTCGGTGCCCCCGATCCCCAGCGACGTCGGAGGGGGCTTCTTGTAGCAGTCAGAGAGCCACGTCATCAGGTCCCCACCTGTGGTTCTCGCGGGAACCTGATTGGCGGTCATCCGTTTTGAAAGCTTCGGTCTCAGGCCGGAATCCGTCAGACGGCGTGAGGGTCGCGTGGCGGAGAACGGGGATGAGTCAATCGTCGGTCGGCTCTCGGACGATGCGCAGAATTTAGGGGGATAGAGTGGGCCCAGCCGGATTCGGACCGGCGATCTTCTGCATGTCAAGCAGATGTCATAGCCACTAGACCATGGGCCCTTGTAGGGGCCGAGATAAGACAAGGGGTTCTATAACCCTTTCTATGCTCCCCGACCAGGCCAGCGCTCGGAAGGTGGGCTTTATTGCCGCGCTCCGCCCTTGGCCTGACGTATGACGTCCAGGCCCGTGGTCGTGTACGCAGGCAGGGGCTCGTCCCACTCGTGGACTTGGTTGGCCGACCTGTTGGAGGCGCACCGGGTGTTCGGCTCAAGGTTCGTGGGCGAGGACTCCATCGGCGAGGTCGTCGCGGAAGGCGCGTCCTCGGTCATCGTCTCCGGGGGTGATGGGTTCGAGATCGCCTCCGCGTTGGCACCCCGGGGGTTCGCGGCGATCGAGGAATACGTGCGCGCGGGCGGGTCGTATTTCGGCGTGTGCGCGGGCGCTTACCTCCCGTTGCCCTCCCGGCTCGAACCCTTCGACAGGTTCAACCTGTCCTCGACGAGGATAAGGAACTTGACCGCCCGGGGCGACGATGTCGTGGACGAGTCCCCGAGAACGGGCGTGAGGTACGGGTCGTGCAGGATAGTGCACCCCTTCAGAGGAGAGGTCGAACTCGGGGACGGACGCCGGAGGTTCGCCGCCCCCGTATACGGCGGCCCCGTGTTCCAGGAGCCGGAGGCGGACACAGTGCTGCTGAGATACTCATCCTTCACCCCGAGGACCCTGTTCCAGATGGACGAGGACTCTGCCAAGGGGATGGTGCTGGGAGCTCCCGCCGTCATATCGGCCCGCGTGGGGGACGGGGTGATGACGCTCGCGGGGCCGCACTTGGAGCACCCGAGGTACCCGGAGGCGAACCAGGAGTTCGTCAGGATATCCGGGGTCCCCGTAGGTAAGGATCTCGGCGCCCCGAGGACCCGGTCGGAACGGCATGACCCCCTCGTGCGCAGGTCCCTGTCGGACCTCAAGGTCGCCGTGCTCGGCATGGAGCGCGAGTCGTTCCTGGTCGGCGCGAAGGTCTGGGACGCGGGCAGGATGCTGGAGCTGGCCAGCGCGGTCGAGAAGCGCTCAGGGTCGTTGGACGCGGACACGGCCCAGATGGTCTCGTCCCTGTTGGACGAGGCCCGCGAGGACATTCTCTCAGCCGGCCCCCGGGGGGCCGCTTACACGGACTCGGCGCCGTCGAGGCTCGTGGAGGCCGCCAGGTCGTGCGTCGACTGCCACTTCAGGGCCATGAAGGGATGATTTTATACTCGACCATCATCATTCGAGCAGACATGCCTGAGGGCAGGTACCTGAGCGAGAAGGCCTCGCTATACGTCCCGTTCTTCGTCGCCGTCCTGCTCGTGTCCCTCGTCATCCTGGTCCTGCCCTACGACACGGTCTACGTCCGCGACAGGGCATATCTGCGGGCGTTCCTGGCCACGATCGTCCTGTGCGTGGCCGTGTTCCTGCTGGGGACGCTGTACAACATATTGTTCTGGATGCGGGGCAAAGGCCTCGTGACGAGCCCGGAGAAGCGTTTGCTCGGGCTCGTGTGGCGCGCGGCCAGGCTCGTCCTCAGCCGCGTGTTCGCGAAGGCGCTCGCGGTGTTCCTCAGGGACGCGCTCTACCTGTCCAAGCTCAAGGGCAGGAGCCTCACGAGGTGGTTCATGCACCTCATGATACTCGGCGGGTTCCTGCTGATGTTCGCCCTCGACCTGCTCGTCACGCTCTCCATGGACATCCTGGGGTACTCCCCGATGATTGACGAGGGCGGCTGGGCGAAGCTGTGGTTCAGGGACTTCGGGTTCGAGCTCGCGGGCGCGATGATGCTCGTCGGCCTGAGCGTCGCGTCGATCCGCAGGTTCGTCCTCAAGCCGAAGATGGTGAGGACGGAGCTGCCCGACGCCGCCTCGATACTCTTCCTGCTCGCGGTCGTGCTCGGGGGTTTCATCCTGGAGGCGATGGGCATCGCCGGGGGCATCCCGGGGCACACGCAGGACACGGAGTACTCGTTCTTGGGTCATGCAATCTCTCTTGCGCTCCCGTCGTCCTCGGGCGACTGGTACGACGCCGCGTGGCTCGTCCACGGCGTCATGAGCGCCCTCCTCATCGCGTACATACCATTCAGCAAGCTGTTCCACATGGTCGCGACCCCGATCGCCATCGAGCTCGAGGGCCTGATGTCCGAGGAGGCGCGCCCGTGAACAAGCTCGACATCTCGAAGCTGGATGTCATGTCATTGATGCGCTTCGACGCATGTACTCGCTGCGGGGAGTGCACAGCCACGTGTCCAACGGGGGGCGAGGCGCAGGTCGAAGAGCTCGTGACGCCGAGGGGCAAGATACTCCGGCTCAGGGAGTTCTACAAGCGCCAGCACGGGCTCGGCGCGAAGCTGTTTGGGCCGAGATACCCGTCCGAGGAGGAGCTGAAGGAACTCTCAAGACGCGCCTACGAGTGCACGATCTGCGGCCAGTGCGCGAGCGTGTGCCCCGCCCACCTGGACACGATCGATATGTGGGAGAACATGCGCGAGTTCCTGGTCTCGAACGGCCTCGGCCCGATGCCGGAGCACCAGCAGATAGTGAAGAGCGTCGAGAACTACGACAACCCCTGGATGCAGCCGAGGGCCCAGCGCTCCCGCTGGGCGAGGAAGCTCGACAAGGACGTCAGGGTCAAGGACGCCCTGAAAGAGCCCTGCGAGGCGCTGTACTTCGTCGGGTGCACGGCCGCCTACGACCCCAACATACGGAACATGGCCCTCGACACCGCCACGGTGCTCTCGAAGGCCGGGGTCGACTTCGGCATGCTCGGGAACGACGAGGGTTGCTGCGGCTCGACCCTCCTCAGGACTGGCCTGCTGGAGCAGGCCCGGGGGATGGCCGAGAAGAACATCGCGATGTTCGAGAAGGCCGCCCCATCCATGATCGTGACGAGCTGCGCGGGCTGCTACAAGACCCTGAGACAGGACTACCCGAAGGTCGGCAAGCTCCCGGCCAAGGTCGTGCACATCACGACCCTGGTGGACGAGCTGCTCAGGTCGGGCAGGCTCGCGC
>JAUPMC010000104.1 GCA_030836605.1 Thermoplasmatota archaeon
GAGTGGGCCAAGGACGCCGTCGAGAGGGGCGCTGGAGAGGTGCTCCTGACGAGCATGGACGCGGACGGCACCAAGGAGGGGTACGACATCGAGCTGACCAGGGCGGTCGCGAGGGCGGTCCGGGTCCCGGTGATAGCGTCCGGGGGCTGCGGCACGGTCGACCACATCGTGTCCGTCCTGACGGAAGGCGAGGCCGACGCCGCGCTGGCCGCGTCGATATTCCACTTCGGGGAGCACACGGTCGCGGATGTGAAGAGGGCCCTGGAGGCGAAGGGCGTGCACGTGAGGTGGGGCTCGTGAGCCAGTCCGGGAACGATGGCCTGATGCCAGTCGTGGTGCAGGATGTCAGGAACAACAACGTGCTGATGCTGGCGTACATGAACGACGAGGCGCTCGAGCTTACCAGGAAGACGGGGTACATGCACTACTGGAGCAGGTCGAGGAACGCGATCTGGAAGAAGGGCGAGACATCCGGGAACGTGCAGAAGGCCGTCGAGCTGCTCGTCGACTGCGACGGGGACGCCATGTTGGCTCGGGTCGAGCAGACCGGGGTCGCGTGCCACACAGGGACCTACTCGTGCTTCGCGAAGGACCCGATCCCGCAGAGGGATGTCTTCGCGGAGCTCTGGGCGGTCTTCTCCGAGCGCGAGTCGTCCCAGTGCGAGTCGAGCTACACGCGCAAGCTCATGAACGACAGGAACCTCCTGCTGAAGAAGATCGGCGAGGAGAGCTCGGAGGTCATCATAGCGGCCAAGGACAAGGAGCGCGGCGAGGTCGTGTACGAGGCCGCGGACCTGATGTACCATCTCATGGTGCTGTTGTACGGCGAGGGCATCACGATGGACGAGATCAAGAAGGAGCTGGAGGGGAGAAGGAGATGAGGGCCAGGAGATGCGACTTCCACGCGCACACGACTCTGAGCGACGGCGACCTGCTGCCGATGGAGCTGATCAGGCGGGCCGTCGCCTCCGACCACGCGGCGATAGCCTTGACGGACCACGCCTCGTTCTCGAACATCGAGTGGATGGTCAAGTCGCTCGTGAGGGACTGCGAGAAGGCCGAGAGCTGGGGCATACAGGCGATACCCGGCGTCGAGCTTACCCATGTCCCGGTGAGGCACATCGACGAGGCCGTCACTCTCGCGAGGAAGAAGGGGGCGGAACTGGTCGTCGTCCACGGGGAGACCCCGGTCGAGCCAGTCGAGCCAGGCACGGACCATGTGTCGGTCATGAACCCCGACGTGGACATCCTGGCGCACCCAGGGATGATATCGGAGGAGGACGTCCAGATCGCCGCGGAGAACGGCGTCTATCTTGAGATATCGTGCAGGAAAGGCCACTCGCTCTCGAACGGCCATGTCGCCCGCCTTGCCCGCGCGGAAGGCGCGAAGCTGCTCGTGAACACCGACGCGCACTCACCATCGGACCTGAGCACCATGGAGTTCGCGAACAAGGTGGGGCGCGGCGCCGGGATGACCCCGGAAGAGGTCAGGGTCGCGCTCGTGGCCAACCCCGCCGAGCTTCTCAAGAAGCTCAAGAGGCTCTGAGCCGCCCCGTTATTAAGTGGCCGGGCGAGATTTGATAAACACCCGTCCCCTCTGCGTCGTCAAGGGAGCGGACAAGATGACGATTGTGAGCATCTCGGTGCCCGAAGACCTTCTGACGAGGTTCGACGAGGTGTCCAAGGCCAAGGGCTTCAGGACCAGGTCGGATTCCGTGAGGGAGGCGATGCGGTCGGCGGTGGACGAGGACGAGTGGGAAGGCTCCGAGGGGGACAACCAGGTCGTCATCACGATGGTGTATGACGAGATGGGCCCCAGGGGGGAGCTGTCCGTGCTCCAGCACAGGTACGACGAGATACAGATGATGCTCCACCTGCACCTCGAGAAAGGCCAATGCATGGAGGTCTTCATCGCCCGCGGCTCGAACGCCGTCCTGAGGGAGATCCTGGGGAAGATCAGGAACGTCAAGGGCGTGAGGTCCATACGGTTCATATCGACCTCGGGGCCGTCGCTGTGACCATAGGCTACGCTGGAACCGTGTTTCGCCCTGCTCGGATCTGCCCTGCGTCAGCGCATCACTTGCTGACCCTCATCCACCCGCAGGTCATCAGGTTGTACAGCACCAGGAACTCTCCCCACCCGCTGTCCTCGGCGAACGCGATGGTGCGGTAGGTCTCGTAGCCGGTCCTGAAGGCCTGGTTATGGGAGCCCCAGTACATCGAGACCCCTCCGCACGCGGAGGTCCTGTCCGGGTTGTAGACGTACTTGACGGCGCCGTCGATCAGGTCGACCATGGCCTGAGTGGCTTCCATGAGCTCGGTGTCCTCCGCCATCTCGGGGTCGTCCATGATGTGCCTTCCGAGGTCGACCATGTCAACCTGGTAGTGGGACCCGCAAGACACGTAGTAACTGTCCCTGAGGGCTTTCCTGTAGTTGGATGTGAAGTGTTCGAGCCCCTCGGTCATCTCCTCGACCCAGGCGGTTATGACATCCGCGGACTCGGCTATCTCCATCACGTCCACGACCCCCAGCGTGCAGTACCATCCCCACGATAGCGGCTCGTAGACCTCCATCCAGCCGTCGACCATGTCGACAGCCACCTGGTCCGGTGTCCTCGACGGGTCGAGGGCCACCGGCGTGAACATCTTGTCGTACGGGAACCCGTCCCCTGCGACCAGCTCCTCCGACGCGACGAGCAGCTCCACGAGCCCAGTCCGAGCGGCCTGGTAGGTTATCTCTATGCTCGAGCAGGAGCAGGCGTCGAACGCGAGTATGTCGATGTAGATCCCGGCCCCGACGATTGCGTCCTCCATCTCTTGGAGCGTTATGCAGTCGCCATCGGATGAGTCGTCCCAGCAGAAGCCCTTCCACGCGCTCCCGTGGTCCCATGGGATCACGAGCAGGTGGTCGGCCGGATAGTACGTGTCGACCTCCGTGAGGAACCACTGGAAGGTCGCCCCGTCCCCGAAGTTCATCTCGGGGTAGGTCTCGACGACACTGTACGAGCCTCCCGAGATCTCCATCCTCTCGACGCCCTCGGTGCTCAGCCTGTCGATAATGGCCACTATGCTCAGGCCGTCGCTCTCAGGGATGTTCAGGAGGTACGGGAGGCTCGGGTCGTCCCAGTACATCTCCAAACTGCAATCCGCATCCACATAGAGGGCGATGGTCCAAGTCCCATCAGAATCGTCCTCTGCGATCACGCTCACCTTGCCGCCCAGGCAAAACCCGGGCGCAAGCAGTACGAAGGCTAGAACAGCACATGCCACTAGGCTACCACGCCTGACCTCCACTACGACTCCCCCTTTGAACGAGGCCCCTTGAAGGGCTCCCCGCCAGTCTTCGAATGTCGCTTACGCTATTAAACGGTGTCCCTTTGGGAGCGGTGGGTCAGTGTGGGAGAATAGAATCATCGAAGAGGTTTCCAGAAGGGGTTTCAGTCAAGCCTGGACGCCCTAGGCGTTGTAGTCGTCCAGGAACGCCCACCAGCCCATGTCCATGGCGTAGGCGACCTCGGTGTACGCCTCGGAGTAGAACTTCCAGTCCCCTCCGACGCCCCACCACAGCGTCATGCCGCGGTTGTCCAGGGCCGCGCTCCCGCCCCAGTGCGCGATGACCGTGCCGTCGACGGCGGCCACCATCGCGGAGGTGGAGGCCCTGAGCGCCTCGTCCGTTATGGCGGGGTCCGCCAGGATAGTGTCGCCGAGGTCCACGATGTCCACGTGGTAGTGGGTGCACCAGGCGAAGTATGCATCCTTCAGGATGGCCTGGTAGCTGTCTTCGTAGGCCGCCAGGCAGGAGTGCATCGATGCGGTCCACGCCTGGACTGCGCCGGCCGTGGCGGCGAGGGCCGCTAGGTCGACAGCCGAGAGAGCTACAGTCGACGCCCAGGTCTGCGGCTCGTAGAACTCCTGGAATGCGAGGACCATGTCAGTTGCAAGTTGCTCGGGCGACCTGGAAGTGTCCGTCGCGGTCGGGATGAACATCGTGTCGTACGGGAACCCTGTCGTGGGGACGGACTCCTCGGATGCCACGATGATCCCGACGAGCCCCGTCTGGGCGACCTGGTACTCGACCTCGATGGCCGCCATGTTGCAGGCGTCGAACGCCAGCACGTCGATGTACACGCCGGCTCCCTCGATGGCTGCCTGGAACTCAGGCATCGTGATCCTGTCGCCGTCGGATGAGTCATCGTCGCTAATGTACCTCCAGGCGTAGCCGTGGTCCCACGCGATGACCGCCAGCTTGTCGGATGGGTAGTTGAGGTCGACCTCCTCGAGGAACCACTGGAACGTGGTGCCGTCCCCGAAGTTCATCTCCTCGCAGGTGGCGACCACGCTGTACTCGCTCCCAGAGATCTCGACGATCTCGGTGCCCTCGGTGCTCAGCCGGTCCACGAACGCGACGATCGTGAACGCATCGTTCGCCGGCAGGTTCAGCAGGCCGGGCAGACTGGCGCCATCCCAGTAACTTTCGAGATTGTTATCCCCGCTCACGAAGATGGCGAGCGTCCACGACTCAGACTCGACGCCGGCCCCTCCTTGGTAGTCTGGCCCGTTCTGGGCGACCGATGCCCCGGGCGCGGCGAACACCGCGACCATCATCAGACACGAGAACAGGACCACCGATTTCTTCCTCATTCTAATCTCCCCCGTAAAGGCCCAAGACCCGTCTTGGACTGGTCAGGCCCGGCTGGAAATCGCCGCCCAGCTATATGTACCTGCCCGGCGGCCTCGTGCCGCATACTGACTCGCCTCCCGAGAGGCCTTCCCCGGGAGGGCGGGGATGGTGTTTTTAGAGTACAACTCTATACATCCCCTGCTCCGGGTTCTTGCCGGGGCAGCGAGGGGGGAAGACATCTGATCAGCGGTAGATTTGGGAAAGCGCTCGCCGCGTTGTGCATCGCGTTCTTGATCGCATTACCGGCGGCCGCGCTCGCGGCCAAGCCAGCGAACTCGGACGTGACCGCGCAGGTCGTCGAGCGGTTGGACATGGACTACGCTCGGGAGATCATCGAAGAGGTCTGCGCCATGGGTGACAGCGAGATAGGCTTCAGGGGCGCAGGAGGCTCCGCGGACCAGGAGGCCGCCGCGTACATGGCAGACCAGATGGAGGTGATCGGCCTGGTCGACGTGGTCCTCGAGGCGGTCCCTGTCAGCACATGGGAGTTCAGAGGGGCCTACCTCGAAGTGCCCGGCATGGAGCAGATGGTCGCGGCGTCGTTCGGCGGGTTCCCGGGGACCGATGACCAGTCGACACCCGACGTCCACGAGTCGCTCGTGGGCGAGGTGGTCTGGGTCAACAACGGTTACGACGCGGACTACTCCGGGAAGGACGTCGAGGGCAAGATAGTCCTGGTCAACTGGATCGGGTACGACTACTGGGTCGACTCGATCGCCTACGGGGCGTGGGAGCACGGGGCCAAGGGCATAATCGTGACGACGATAGACTCCAACGTGGGGCAGAACGACTGGGCCCTCTCATGCCACGACGGGCTCTACGTGACGGGCTGGCCGCCGATGATTTCCATAAGCCCTGAGAACGCGACGAAGATCATCGAGGCCCTCGGGTCGGGCGAGAGCCTGACCGTGACCATGTACAGCGACATACTCAAGCTGCCTGAGCTGGCCGGGACGGGCTACAACCCCGTCGGCTACCTCCCGGGCAAGTACTACGGCACCGCGAAGGACGAGTTCGTCATCTTCGGGCCGCACCACGACGCGTGGTTCCAGGGCGCGATGGACGACACCTCCGGGATGGCCGCTCTGCTAGTCGTCGCCAAGGCCATGAGGGAGGTCATGGACGAGACGGGCTGGGTCCCGGACCGGACCGTGATATTCACGTCGCACACGGCCGAGGAGTACGGCCTGGACAACACCTACTATGACTGGTGCTGGGGCGCGTACTACCAGATAAACGTCGAGCACGCGGACGACTGGATCGGGAGGACCGTGGGCTACCTCTGCATGGAGCTTATGGGCATGGCCGGAGAGCCGATCTACATCAACTGCGTCCCCGAGCTCTACACATACACTAGGGACGTGCTCGCCGCCAACATCGAGAACATGCCATACGGGTTCAATGTGGACAACAACGCCCACACCTGGGCGGACCACTGGACGTTCTCCGCGGCAGGCGTCCCGGGACTGGAGTTCGAGACGACGAGCGAGGAATGGGAGGAGTACTACTACCACACCCAGTGCGACGCCCCGGAGATCATCGACTACTCGTACCTGGAGCAGTGCTTCGCCGTGATATCCGACCTGACTGTCGGTATGGTGACATCCACTTTCGCGCCGTACGACTTCGAGACGCTCGCGACGGACCTGAGCTCGCACCTCCTCCACGAGGAGGAGCTGTGGGGCGTCTCCGCTCTGGACGAGATATACGCCTACTTCGGGATGAGCACCGAGAACCGGGACAGGCTCCTGAGCGAGGCCGCGAGGTTCCAGGAGGACTCCGCCGCTCTCAAGGCCGCCCTGGCCACCGTCAACCCGGCCAAGGCCCACGAGGTCAACACCGAGCTCATGTCGATCGTTGGCACGCTCGACACGGCCCTGATAGCCATCGGCGTCTGGGAGCAGGACTGGTACCCCTACCAGCAGCCAATCAACGACGTCTACCACCTGTGGTGGGCGCTTGAGAAGCTCTGGGCGAAGATGGACGGGACCGGGGACGACATGGGACTCGGGACTCTCAACTGGGTCGGCATGACCTGGTACTACGCCTACTCCTCGTACGACAACTACATGGACCAGAGGGACAGGCTGACAGGGGACAGGGTGGCATCTTGGGGCCTTCAGACGCACCTGCAGCTCTCGGTCGACATCTGGTGGGAGTACGACGCCCTCATGAGCGTCAAGGGGCCCGACGGGCCGACCTTCGAGGATGTCCTGTGGGTCGTGCCGTCGCTCGAGGAAGTCCTGGGCGGGACCGCGCTCGCGCAGCTCGAGGACGCGTTCGTCCTGATGTGGACCGCTCTCGAGGACGCGAACGGGCAGGTGGAGGACCTAGTCGAGGACATATCGAAGGGAAGCTGAAGCGCCTCGGTGGAGATCGCTCAAAACCCTTTACCTATTCTCATTTTCCGACCGACGGCCGCACCCGGGTCGTAGGATGTTGGTGCTCCCGCCGGGATTTGAACCCGGGTATCGAACTTTCACCGACCTGCCGCGAAAGCAGCCCACGAGAGGCTCGAATGATTGGCCGGACTACACTACGGGAGCCTGGTGCTCCAAGCAAACAGAATGTGTTACATAAACCTTTGGGGGGGTCGTGGCGTTCTATACGTCCTCATCCCCCTCGCGCCAGTCGAGCCCGGGGGTCCTGAGGCCCAATTTCGCGACCGCGGGGAACTTGCGCTTGTGCGAGCTCAGCCGGACCATGTTCGAGACGCGCTCGACCTCGCGCACGGTCGTCCCCGCCCGCTTGGCGATGTCCTGTTCCGGCAACCCCTGCTCGATCCCGTAGAGCACGGCGTCCAGCCTCTCGTAGGTGATGCCCATCTCGCCCTCGTCCGTCTGTCCCTTCCATAATCCGGCGGAAGGGGCCTTCTCCACGACCCTGTCAGGGACCCCTAGGACCAGTGCGAGCTGCCGCACCTCGGTCTTGTACAGGTCCCCTATCGGCTCTATGTCCGCCCCCCCGTCCCCGTGCTTCGTGAAATACCCGACGAGCAGCTCGCTCTTGTTCGAGGTCCCGAGGACGAGCCTGGACTGCGTGCCCGCGCGGTGGTAGAGTAGCACCATCCTGCACCTTGCCTTTATGTTGGCCAGCGGCATCCTCCCGACCTTGCCTCCGAGGGTCTCCTCGAACGCCCCCACGGCCCCGGTGATGTCGAGTACCTCGTACTCGACTCCCTCGGCCTTGCACAGGTCTTCCGCGTCCCTCATGTCCTCCTTGGGCGAGTCCCTCTCCGGCATGATGAGCCCGAGCACGCGGTCCTTGCCGACCGCGTTCACCGCGAGCTTGAGCACGACGGCCGAGTCGATGCCTCCGCTGACCCCGAGCACGAACCCCTTGGCCCCTATCTTCCTCAGCTTCTCGGCCATGAAGTGCTCGATGACCTTGTCAGTGCCGTCCTTGAGCTTCGGCGCCATCATCGGCGTTGGGATGGCGTGGTCTGGATATATCCGTTATGGTCGACTGCGCCACATAGGTTCGTAAACAATAATCTACGGGCACCGCGTTCCCGATGCCCATGGCAGGAACGACCGTCACCCTGGCCCAGGTCAAGTGTCAGCTCCACGACAAGGAGGCCAACCTGAGGCGGATGTCCTCCGTCGTGCGGAGGACGAAAGGCAGGGTGGTCGTGTTCCCCGAGCTCAACCTCACGGGCTACATGCCCCGGGACGACCTGTTCAAGCTGTCGGAGCCCATGGACGGCCCGAGCATCAAGGCGGTCCGGAAGCTCGCGAAGGAGACCAAGAAGGACATCGTGTTCGGGGCCCCGGTCAGGGACGAGAACGCCCCCGGACACATATTCAACTCCTGCATCCTGGCCTCCGGGGACGGCCGTCTCTTCAGGTACGACAAGATGTACCTGCCCAACTTCGGCCCCTTCGAGGAGAGGGTGTTCTTCTCCCCCGGGCGCGACGCCATGGTGGCGCAGGGTATGCACGCTCGCCTGGGGCTCATGGTGTGCTACGACATGTTCTTCCCCGAGCTCGCGAAGCTGGAGTCGCTCATGGGGGCCCAGATGCTCGTGAACGTCTCGGCCGCCCCTACGACCTCGAGACATAGCTTCCTCAAGGTCATGCCCGCCCGGGCAGCCGAGAACGGCGTGTTCCTGGCATACGCCAACATGACCGGGGTCCACGGTTCGCTCGTGTTCGGAGGCGGGAGCGTCATATACGGTCCCCGTGGGGACGCCTTGGCTTCCGCGAGGGAACTGGGCGAGGAGGTCCTGGAGCACGAAGTGGACTTCTCGGAGCTCGAGGTGGCGCGCAGGTTCAGGCCGCTCCTGAGGGACAGCAGGCCCGAGGTCATGGACAGGTTGGCGGAGGTCATCAGGGGCGGCCCCCCCTGAGGGAGCCAGTGGCCTTACCCCCTCCCGCCGGGGGCGGATATTCTTAAATACGGACACCCTTTTGATGGTCATCCAAGCTGAGGTGGCCCAGCCCGGTAAGGCGCGAGCCTGGAAGCTCGAATGGCGATGCCAGCGAGCTCGTGGCGCGTTAGCGCCTCGGGAGTTCAAATCTCCCCCTCAGCGCCATAACCCCTTTCCCGCCCAGGTTCTTCGGGAAAGCCTCTTTTAACCACCGCGCCGATGCGCACTATCCGATGATGCCGCCGATGAAAGACGACAGCACCCCGCTCATGGCGCTGCTCGTCGATGACGACATCGCGTACCTCGAGGTGCTGAAGTTCTTCCTCGAACGAGATGGCGCCATGGAATGCGAGATAGCGACCTCCGGGAAGGACGCCCTTGAGATGCTCTCCCGGAAGGAGTTCGACGCGATCGTCTCCGATTACCTGATGCCCATGATGGACGGGCTCGAACTGCTCAAGATCGTCCGGCTCCAGGGGAAGGACATCCCGTTCATCATGCTCACGGGGCGCGGGAGGGAGGACGTCGCGATCGAGGCCTTGAACAGCGGCGCGGACTGCTACCTCCCGAAGGGAGGGGACCCCAAGACCCAGTACGCCGACCTGTCTCACATGATCATGCGGGCCGCGCGGCAGAGGAGGGCCGAGAGACGCGTCGTGGACGACGAGCGGTTCTTGAACAGGCTCTTCGAGAGCGTCCAGGACGGCGTGAGCATCATAGACAAGGACTTCGTCATAGAGAAGGTCAACCCGACGATGGAGAGATGGTATGCGGAATCGATGCCGTTGGTCGGGAAGACTTGCTACGAGGCTCTGCGCGGCAGGCACGCTCCGTGCGAACAATGCCCGAACCGTGGCGGGATGAGGGCGGGCGGGGCAGGGAGCGAGAGGGTCGCGAGGCCAGGCCAGAACGGGAGGGGCGAGGGATGGTTGGAGGTCTTCAGCGTCCCCGTCTTCGATCTGGGGGTGGGCGAGGTCGAGCGCGTCATAGAGTATGCCCGGGATGTCACAGAGGAGGAGGACACTCGGAGGGCCCTCAAGAGCAGCGAGCGAAGGTACAGGGCCGTGTCCCGCCTGACGAGCGAGGGGATACTCACGATAGAGCCCGGCGGCAAGATCACATTCGCCAACCCGAGCGCGGCGAAGATGCTGGGGTTCGAGGCGGACGACCTGGTGGGCAGGCACATCCGCTCCATTGTGGACCCGGACACACCGGAGGCAATGGGCCCAGAACGCCTTCACAGGATCCTGGAGGACGGCGCAAAGGTGGAGATGGTCCTAGTTAGGAAGGACGGCTCGAAGGTCCAAGCCATGGTCGCCGCGTCCCCTGTGTCGTCGGACCGCGGGCTGTTCGACGGCGCGGTGGCCGTGGTGACGGATGTCAGCGAGCTCAAGTCGGTCATGGAGGGAATGATATCGGCCGAGGAGAGGTTCGCCAAGATATTCCAGACATCTCCCCAGATGATCATGATCGCGCGAACGTCGGATTCGACGATACTCGAGGTGAACGACTCGTTCATGAAGGCCACCGGGTACACTGTCGACCAGCTCGTAGGACGGAGCTACATAGAACTCGGCATCGTCTCGGAGGGACTGACGTCGAGGATGGAGCAGATGCTCGCCGAGCGGGGCATGGTGTTCGACCTGGAGACGACCCTGGGCACCGCGTCGGGTGCCCAGCGTGTCGTGAGATTGTCCAGCTACAGGCTCAATCTGCAGGGTCAGGAGTGCACGGTCATGATCTCATGTGACCTCACGTCCGAAGGCGTCGGGGTCAAGGAGCTCAGGCGCGAGAGGGACGTGCTGAGGGCCGTGCTCGAGTCCACCCCGAACGGGATCGTCATAACGGACCTGGACGGCAAGGTCGTCGAATGCAACGCGGCCATGCGGTGGCTAGTGGGCAATATCACAAAGGCCGAAGTGATCGGCGCGAACGTCTATACCATCCTCCAGAAGGAGGATGGCGCGAGAGCGAGGCGCATCGTCGACAAACTGCGCAACGAAGGCGTCATCAAGGAGATACCGTTCGACTTCAAACGCGGCGATGGGATCACCGTGCGCGCGGAGGTCTCCGCGGCGGTCGTGAACGACTCCCTGGGCAGACCTCTGTACTTCGTCGGCGCCCTGCGGGACGCGACGGACCAGGCGAGATACCAGCTGAGCCTTGAGAAGGCGCTCGAAGACCGCAGGCAGATGGAGACCATAATCGACGATGGCCCCGCGGTCGCCTTCCGTTGGTCAGAGGAGCCGGGGTGGCCGGTCGACTACGTCTCAGGCAACGTCCGCAGTTTCGGGTATGACGCAGCGGACCTGAAGTCCAGGGGGGTGCCCTTCGTCTCCCTCATCCATCCGGAAGACCGCGGGCGTGTCGTTGAAGAGGCGGAGCGCCTCGTGGGGGAAGGCGCGTCGGAGTTCGAGCAGGACTACAGGATAGTGTCCCCTGAGGGAGACGTGTTCTGGGTCTATGATACGACCAGGGTCCTGAGGCGCCGGGACGGGACCGTGGAGGCCTGCCAGGGGGTCGTTGTGGACGTCACGGAGATGAAGAACGCGCTCGAGAAACTGTCCAGGACGGAGAGGCAGCTGAAGCTCTTCATGGACATGTCCCCGGTCATGAAGTTCATCAAGGACCGCACAGGTCGGTACGTGTATGCCAACAGGAGGCTTGGGGAGGTGTTCGGAACGCCGGCTGGCGATTGGGTCGGGAAGACGGATTCCGACATGTTCCCGCTCGAAGTCTCCAGGAGGTTCGTCGAGTCCGACATGAAGGTATTCGCGACGGGCGAGCCGCAGTTGTTCCACGACGTCGTGCCGCAGCCAGATGGGCCGCACGAGTACCTCACGTACAAGTTCCTGGTCCCGAGCACCACGGGCGACGAGGACCTGGTCGCAGGGATAGTCATCGACCAGACTGACGAGAGACGGTACGAGAAGGCGCTGAGGCAGGCGAACGAGAAGCTCAACCTGCTCGGCAGCATGACCCGGCACGACATCACGAACCAGCTCTCCGTGGTGACCGGTTGGCTGGACGTGCTCCGCGAAGGTGAGACGGACCCGGCGAAACTCAAGCGGCTCGACGGGATGCGGAAGGCGTCGGCCGCGATACAGGACCTCCTCGTCTTCACGACCGAGTATCAGGACATCGGAGCGAAACAGCCGGTCAGGGTACGACTGGCGCAGGCGGTAGATGACGGCATGACCGGCCTCCCTCTCGAGGGCATACACGTGGACGTCGAGTTGGGCGGTCTCGAGGTGTACGCCGACCAGATGCTCGAGAGGGTGTTCAGGAATCTGTTGGACAACACCTCGAGGCACGGCGGGAAGGCCACTGGGGTCAGGATCACCTCTCACGTGGAGGGCGAAGGCCTGATGATCGTCTACGAGGACGATGGCGTGGGTGTCCCCATCGAGGCGAAGGAGCGCATCTTCGAGAGGGGTTTTGGGAAGCACACGGGCCTCGGCCTGTTCATGGTCCGCCAGGTACTGGGCCTCACGGGCATGTCGATCGAGGAGACAGGGCAGGAGGGTGCTGGCGCCCGGTTCGAGATACGCGTGCCAGAAGGCAGTTTCAGACGCTCGCCTAGCGAGGGTTAATTATCCGTAGACGTCTGATTCCTCCGGGGGTATTCGGTGAGAGGAGATGCCACGGGTGTGACGCCGGCGCGTCCGACCAGGCCGTCTCGGAGGGTCGTCGAGGCGCAGGCTTCCTGGATTGCCTGCACTGTGCTGTTCCTCTGCACGGTCTATGTCGTCCTCGACATCGACGTGCTCTGGTCGGTGTTCGGCGTGGCCGCGCTCACGTTCTACATGCTCCCGATCGTGTCCAACAGGGACCCGTTCCGGGCGCTCCCGTGGGAGATGACCCTGTTGCTGTCGTCCCCGATCATCCTGCACATATCCGAGGGCTCGCGCGCGCTGGACGAGAACATCGGCTGGTGGGACGACCTGACGTCCCTCTCCTTCGCGTTCTCCTTCGCCACCATAGGGTTCCTGCTGACGCTCATGCTGGACATGTACACCGAGGTGAAGATGAACAGGGCCTTCGCGGTGTTCTTCGTGGTCATCTTCACGATGGCGGTCTCGGGCTTCTGGCAGGTCGGGGAGTACCTGAGCGACGTCTTCGTCGATACCGAGAACATATCCTCCAACACCCAGGTCATGAAGGAGTTCATCTGGGTCACGGCCGGCGGCCTCGTGATGGGCTTCGTGTACGGCGCGTACATCAAGGCCATGCCCAAGTCCAGGCGCGAGGTCCTCGGGCTCATACACTTCTGGGAGGTGCCCGGTTGGCGGAGAGGCTGACGCTCGTTTCCAGGGGGATGCAGGCGGCCATGGCCGCGGTCGTCGTCGCAGGCGTCCTCACCGACAACCTGACCTGGGTCCCCGCCGCGGCAGCGTCGCTCGCCGTCTCCGAGGTGCCGTCCATCCTGAGGCGAGACTTGCGTATCGTCCTCCCCGTCGGGCTGAACCTGTGGTTAGTGCTGGCCCTGTTCCTGCACGTCATAGGGGGCGTCTCGGGCTTCTACGATAACCTGCCCGGCTGGGACCACATAACGCACGCGATGTCCTCGTCCCTGATTGCCGCCCTGGGGTTCGTGACCGTGGCGGCGTTGGACAAGTACGTGGACTCGATGTACCTCCCGACCCCGTTCCTGGCGTTCTTCATCGTCATGTTCACGATGGCCATGGGGGTGTCCTGGGAACTGATGGAGTACGTCATGGACGAGATCACCGGCAGCAACATGCAGTACTCCCTTTCCGACACCATGGTCGACCTCCTGTTCGACTCGTTCGCGGGCTTCATCGTCGCAGGCGTCGGGATGTACTACCTGAGGCACGTGTCCCGGGACCGAGTCGTCGACTCGTTACAGCTCGACGAGGCGAAGGACCGCGTCGCGGCCGCCGTCAAGCGGTCGAAGGAGCGGACGAAAGGAAAGTGACCTCTCGTCGTGCCATCTCGCCAGCCCTGGTCAGGTCCTCCTTCGAGTTGACGTTCCAGAAGCTGAGCAGGCGCTCGTCCACGGCCCTGAGGTCCGGCTCCTCGACCCTGCTGAAGTCCATGTGCCGGATCGCGTTCCCGACCTTTCCGGCACCAAGGTCGAGCTCACGGCTGAAGTGGTTCAGGCACGGCTCAGCCCTGTACACTGCCACAAGCGGCTCCAGGAACCCGTTGACGACCGGCACCGCCGCGTCCCTCCCAGCCGCCCTGGCCTCGAGCAGCCTCAGGATGTCCGCCTTGAGGAACGGCACGTCGCACGGGACGACCGCCACGAGGTCGTGTCTGGTCAGTCTCAGGGCGTTGGAGAGCCCCTCGAGCGGGCCCCTGTCATGGGCGCGGTCCTCCACTATCTGGACGGATGGGCCGAGCGCTCGCGTGTAGGCCGGCCTCGCCCCGCCGGTGACCGCCACGACGATGTCTTCCGTCACTTCGGAGAGCGCTCGCAGGACTAGCGCGGCCATGGGTTGGCCGCCGACATCCGCCAGGCCCTTGTCCCCTCCGATGCGGCTCCCCCTGCCTCCGGCCAGGACCACTCCCGAGAGCATCGGGGCGGTATCCAGATTGCCAGTAATCAACCTATCCTGCCCGGTCGGCGCAAAGATATTACTACCCCAGACATGTTCCGCACACCCGAGGCTGGCGCGCAGATGGCGAAGATCACCATGGCCCAAGGGGCCGGCGGAGAGAGGATGCAGGAGTTCATCCGCGAGTTCGTGCTGAAGGAGCTCGAGCACGACTTCGGTGAGATCCCTCTGGGCGCGCTCGATGACGCGGCGATAGTGGACGGCATCGTGTTCACGACGGACACATACACCGTCAAGCCGCTCTTCTTCCCTGGCGGGGACATCGGCAGACTCGCGGTCGCGGGGACCGTGAACGACCTCTCGGTTATGGGCGCGACGCCCATCGCCCTCTCGTGCGCCATGGTGATCCAGGAGGGGTTCCCGACGGAGGATCTCCACACGATCATGAAGAGCCTGAGCTCCACCGCGAGGTCGGCGGGTGTCAGGATAGTCACGGGTGACACCAAGGTGGTCGAGAAGGGCGCCGCCGACGGCCTGTTCATAAACACGAGCGGCATAGGCAGGCGCTCGCCGCACCTGGACCACAACATCGCCGAAGTCCGGAGGTCCAGGGAGTTCAAGTGGGCCTGGCCCAACGATTCGGCCGTCGGTGACAAGGATGTCATCATCGCGTCTGGCCCGTTAGGCAACCACGGCGTCTCCCTCCTGTCGTTCAGGGAAGGCTACGGGTTCGACACCGTGGTCAAGAGCGACGCTGCCCCGTTGAACCACTTGATCGCTGAGGCGCTCAAGGTCGGGGGGGTCACCTCGATGAAGGACCCGACCCGGGGAGGCCTGGCGAACCTGCTCAACGAGTGGGCAGAGAAGTCATCGGTCGGGATCAAGGTCCGCGAGGAGGACATACCCATGGACGAGGCGGTCCTCGCGGCCTGCGATATGCTCGGGATAGACCCACTCGAGGTCGGCAACGAGGGCAAGGTCATCATCGCGGTCGTCCCTGAGAAAGCCCAGGGTGTCCTGAGGGCGATAAGGTCGGTGCCTGAGGGTGCGAGGGCCGCGGTCATA
>JAUPMC010000105.1 GCA_030836605.1 Thermoplasmatota archaeon
TCCCTTAGCTTCGCTGCCTTGGACCTCAGCTTCGCGGCCTTGGCCAGCTTCTTGGTGGATACCTCATATTTGTTGACTTGCGACGCGTATTTCTTGGCATCCTTCATGGAGGACATGCTATCGTGGATGGGACGGTGATGGGCTCATATCAACGTTCCCTCCTGGTTCTCGGCCGTCATCATCAGGTTCTCGAACACAGAGCCATGCCACCCCGAACGAGTAGGCTGGGTGCTGGGAGCACATTCCCGGGCGGTTATGCCTGAAGTCGAATCGATGTCGCACGCCTTGCGCCTCCCAACCGGTCCCGGAAGACCCCATCACCCGACGACTACACAACAAGCCACCGTGAAAAGTGAATAATAGTGGACGCGGATGCTCGTCCTAGATGCGGACACACTTCGAGGCGCACGGCCGCGAGGCGGACATCGGCGGGTCACGGATGTCGATGGAGAGGGCGCTATCCCCCGGCTGGGAGCCGGTATGCGTCGTCGCGAAGACCGGACTCGGCCTCCTGACAAAGGCCCCCGGAACCGTCGTGTCCGGTGTATGTCACAGCGTCACGGCCGATGTCGCGGTCCAGGGATACCCTGTCGGCGGAAGGGGGCGGTGACCACGGAACGCAAGACATTCCTCTACCTGATGCTGACAGTCACAATCATCATCTGGGGCGCGTCGTTCGTGCTCGCGGACATAGCCATCCGGGACGGCTCGTCGCCCACCATGATAGCCATGGCGAGGTTCATCGTGGCGTCTTCCATATTCGCCGGATACCTGCTGCTGAAGCGGCCGAAAGGGTTGGCGAAGGAGGACAGGCGCATGTTCCTCTTCCTGGCGTTCATCGGCATCGGGGTCTACTACATCTTCCAGTACTACGGGGTCAAGCTCGCGGGGGCGTCCATATCCGCCATCATAGTGATGCTCCTGTGCCCCGTCACGATCTTCGCCATCTCCGTGTTCAAGTACAAGGAGAAGGTGACGAACGGCGAGAAGTTGGGGCTCTCCCTCTCCGTCATCGGCTGTTTCCTGGTCATAACCGACGGCTCTTTCTCGTTCGTGACTAACCTGGATGTCATAATCGGCGGCCTGTTCGGAGTGGTCTGCGCGGTCTTCTGGGCGGTGTACACGGTCGCGGGGACGAAGGTCGTGAAGAAGTACGACCCTATGACGAGCACCGCCTACATCACGATCATGGGGACGCTCATGCTGGCGCCTATCGCGGCCGCGGACATGGTCCTCACGGGCCAATCGTTCCAGCCCAGCTTCTTCGTGGCCGCGCTGTACCTCGGGGTGCTGTGCACGGTCGTCGGGTACGTGTTCTGGTTCAAGGCGCTGACGGGCCTGGACGCGCGCGCGACCGGGAGCATGCTCTACTTCGAGCCCGTCGTGACGATCGCGCTCGCGTGGGTCGTCCTGGGCGAGATGATAGGCTGGATGTCGGCCGTCGGGAGCGTCATCACGGTCGTCGGCGTGGTCATCCTGTCCAGGAGATGAGGCGCGGCTCAGAAACCGTTAATATCCGGCTGTCGCCATGTAGCAGCAGCCTGACACTGTAGCCCCGTAGTGTAGTGGACCATCATGCGGGCCTTTGGAGCCTGCGACGGAGGTTCGAATCCTCCCGGGGCTACTCCTCCTTTCTCCCGCCGGACCAAGAGCGCGCCATCTGGAACAGCTTCGCGACCAGGACGAGCACGACCACCCACGACAGCACTATGAGGAAGAACCCCTCGGCCACGAAGCCCCCCTCAACCGCCTCCAACAGGAACATCCCGGTCAGGGTGGCGAGCACCCCGAACACCACGCCCCAGACCGCTATGGTCCGGTCGACCCTCGTCCTCCGCATGGTTCACCATCTGTCCCTGTGGACGAGCTGGTCGCTGGGCAGCCTCTTCCTCCTGAGGCCCCTCTCCGCGGGGTATCCGACCGGGACGATGGCGACGGGCCTCACATGCTCTGGTGTGCCCAGCGCCACGGCGGCCTTCGCCTCGTCGAACGCCCCGACCCAGACGCTCCCCAGTCCTTTGCTGTGCAGGTACAGGCTGAAGTTCTCGACGGCCGCCGCGACATCCTGGAGACAGTATAGTTCCTTGCCTCTCTGGCCGTAATGGCCGATCCTCTCCAGGTTCGCGCAGAAGACGACGACAACAGGCGCGGTCCTGACGAACTCCTGGGAGAATGCGGCGAGCATGAGCGCCTTCTTGACGGACGAATCCTTCACGACGATGAAGTCCCTGGCCTGTAGGTTCCCGGCGGACGGCGCGAGGTTCGCGAGCCTGAGCCCTTCCTGGACCACATCGTCATCGACCGGGTCTGGCTTGAACACCCGCACGCTCGTCCTCCCCTCTATGCACTCGACGACTTCCATTTTCTCCACCTGTCGCATCGACGGCAACGTCTAAGTATCTTGTCGAACCTCGAAGACCCGATGAGCGAGTCGGTGAACGAGCCCAGGCCCGTGAGGTGCTCGCTCGTGCTCGAGTTCGGGTCGGGAGACGAGGCCGAGAAGGTCCACAGGTCGGTCGCGCTCGACAACGACGGCTACCTGGAGACTAGGGTCGAGGGCCGCACGGTCGTCGCGGAGATCAGGGCGGACTCCCTGAAGAGCCTCCTTCATACCCTGGACGATTTCCTGTCCTGCGTCAGCGTCGCCGAGAAGGTGGTGTCGGGGAAGGACTAGTCTTCCGCGGCCTCTTTGACCCTGACCGCTATCCCGCGCTTGAACGCCAGCATCTCGCTCCTGACCATTAGGGCCCTGCCTACGGCCGCCAGCTCGCCCTTCGTGTTGACGACCATGACCGAGTCCCCGGGCCTGATGTCGGGGTCGCACTCGGCCACGAACTTCGCGAAGACGTTGTTCCCCTTGGCCGCGAACTCCGCGGGCTCGTCCTCCACCGTCACCCTCATCGCGTGGGCCGGCAGCACCTTCATGAGCATCCTCGCGCCCTCGATCTTGGGCGTGAGCCGCCCGTCATGCGCCCTCATGGAGAACGCGTGCACTCCGTCCACGACCACGTTCCTGATCTTGCCGGTGTTCCTCGACTTGACGAACTCGACCTTCCTGCCGTCCAGGATGTCCGCGGCGCCCCTGCCGAACTGCATGTCCAGGACCGCCCTGACCCTGAGCAGGTCCGGGTCGGCCGCTCTCGGCCCGGGCGCGACCTCCTCCAGGAACTCGAGGGTCTGGTCCCCCTCCCACATGACCGCGAGGGGGTATCCGTGCTGGTGCGCGTGCCTCTCCATCGTGTCCCTTATCTTCTCCGCGACCTCGCGGTCCAGATGCTCTGGGATGACGGAC
Source organism: Thermoplasmatota archaeon (assembly GCA_030836605.1). GTDB lineage: Archaea > Thermoplasmatota > Thermoplasmata > UBA10834 > UBA10834 > UBA9653. The sequence continues at coordinate 3,293 of JAUPMC010000105.1, forward strand.
TGCGCGATCGGGTACATCTCGTCCAGCTCGATGGGCGCGGGCCCGAAGAACGACGCGACCAGGAAGTCTGCGTCGACCTTCGCTCGGACCCTCGCTATCTCGGAGGCGTAGCCCCTCGAGTACGGCTTGGGCCCGTCCTCGAAGCCTACGAGCACCCTCGCGCCCGGCCTCCTGCACCTCGAGAAATACCTCTCCCTGTACATCGTGACGCTCGGCCTGTCGTAGCTCTCGGGGCCGCAGTAGAAGAACGCGCCCCTCCTGCTCGCGGGCTCGAACCCCTGGAGATAGTCCTCGTGCCTCTTCAGCACCTTGAGCACGGCGAGCAGGGCCGGGTGCGCCCTGGCCCTCATCTCGACCATCTCCCAGATAGAGCCCTCGTGTATGGCGTTCTTGACCTTCCTCAGCTCCTTCAGGCTCGTGAACAGGTTGTGCTCCGCTATCCTCTTGGTCCTCTCCGAGGGGGACATCGCCAGGAGTTCCTTGACAGAGGTCGACGAGCACGCCGGGCAGTCGCACGCGAGGTCGTGCAGGTCCCTCAGGAACTTGGTGCCCGTGGGATACATGAGCCTCTCCTCCCTCGCGTACTTGGCGTACGACGCCGAGTCGAAGAGGTCGCATCCGAGGAGGACCGCGAACGGGAACACCATCGGGTGCCCGGCGCCGAACAGGTGGACGGGCCTCGAGGGGTCCAGCCCTTTCTTCGACGCGATGATGATGTCCGCGACATCCGAGAACCTGTAGTCCTCGAGCAGTGGCACGACGCCGCCGATCGGGTGCAAGTCGAAAGCCATCTTCGAGAGCCGCTCGGCGCAACCCGTCCTCAGCTCGGGGAAGATGCCTCCCTGGACGGTCCCTGCCAGCAGCATCTCGCCCTTGAGCGGCACAGACTCCTCCCCCCTCCGGATCGTCTCCTCGGTCGCGGCCCTCGTCTCCTCCTCGGTCCAGCCGGGCTCGGAGAAGACGTCCAGGATGGTCCCTATGTCCGCGCCTATGTCCCTCTGGAACTCGACGATCTCCTTGTGGCCGACGGCGACCTTCCCGTACACGTAGCTCTGGAACGTGCCGCTGTCGGTCATTATCGACCCGTCGAAGTCCAATAACTTGTGCAGGCCGCCCTCCAGGGCCCTCTCCCGCAGTTTCTCGTCGGTCTTGATGATGTACGAGTTCGTGATCAGTATGTCGACCTTGAACCGGTCCCTCATCTCCCTCGGGGTGATGGTCAACTGGTTCGGGTTCACAACGGGCAGCAGGGCAGGGGTCGTGACCTTGCCGTGCCTGGTGCTCAGCTCGCATATCCTGGCGAGCCCGTCTCGTTCCTTCAGTTCGAGCATTCGGGATGATGTAACGCCTGGTGGTTAATTATGGTTTCAGCCCTCCGCCTCCAAAAAGTCAATAAGCCGGCCCGCCCTCTTCCCGCCCGGAGCATGGTGATGAGTCTACTCCAGATATTGGCCGGCCTGGCGGTCGTGTTCTTCCTTCCTGGATACACGCTCGTCTGCCTCCTGTTCCCGCGCAAGGGCGAGCTGGACCCAGAGTACGACATCGTGTACAGGACAGCGCTAGGCATGGGCCTCAGCATAGTCATCTCCATATTCGTCGGGTTCGCCCTCAACGCGATCAGCACCGAGGAGCAGGGATATGTCACCGCGGGCCCGCTCTGGGCCTCGCTCCTGTCGCTCACGGCCGTGTTCTTCGTCGGCGGGTGGTTCCTGGGCGCATACCCCTGGATGGGGCTCGTGCACCCGAGGCTGTACAGGTCGACCCGCCCGAGGAAGGTCGCCGGCCTGAGGCTCGTGTCCCCGGTCAAGGGCAGGGAGGTCGAGCGGCTCCTGGTCGAGAGGGACGAGCTGATCAGGGACATCGAGAAGTACGCCTCCCGCGCGTCTACTTCAAATCCCAACAAGCAGCTCTACTACCGCAAGAGGGTCGAGCAGGCCAAGGCGCGCATCGAGCAGCTGAACGAGCAGCTCGAGCGTCTGGAGGAGGAGCGTTGAGATGTCCATCAGGAAAGGCGAGATGGAGTACAAGCTCGTCGTCGTGGTCAGGGACGACCTGAAGATGTCGGGCGGGAAGCTCGCGGTGCAGGTTGCCCACGCGGCGGTGTCGTGCGCCATCCAGGCGAAGGCGAGGAAGACCGACTGGTTCTCGTCCTGGTTCAAGGAGGGCCAGAGGAAGGTCGTCGTCAAGGTCAAGTCGCTCGAGGAGCTCGTGGCGCTCAGGGAGAGGGCCGCGAGGGCCGGGATACCGAACGAGCTGATCACGGACGCTGGGCTCACGGAACTGCCTCCGAACACGACCACATGCCTAGGCATCGGCCCCGCGCCCGGGTCGCATATAGACCCGATCACGGGCTCCTTGCCTCTGGCGTGAGGGCGATGAAGGACCAGGTGAGGGTTCTAGGCGTAGACGACTCCCCTTTCAGGTTCGGCGACAGGAGGTCCCTGGTGGTCGGCGCGCTCGTGCGCGCCCCGAGCTACCTGGAGGCCGTGATGAGGACCGAGGTCGAGGTCGATGGCGACGACTCCACGGACAGGCTCGTCGACATGGTCCAAGGGTCCAGGTACGCCGAGCAGGTCGCGCTCGTGCTCATCGACGGCATCGCGCTCGCGGGGTTCAACGTGATAGACCTGGGGTCGTTCCACGAACGCACGGGCCTGCCCGTAGCGACCGTCACGAGGGACGAGCCCGACATGGCGGGGATCGAGTCGGCCCTGAGGACGCACTTCCCCGACTGGGAGAGGCGGCTCTCCCTCGTGACCCGGTTCCCCCTGAGGCCTCTGGATACGGGGCACAAGCCGCTCCACGCGTCGGTGCTCGGCATGGACTGGGATGACTTCGTCCGGCTCGTGCGAGCGACGACCGTCAGGGGCGCCGTCCCGGAGCCTGTCAGAATCGCACACTTGGTGTCCGCGGCGATGGTTAAGGGCGAGTCCAGGGGCCGGCCGTAGACGGTCCGCCCGGACCGCGGCGCGTCCCCTCGGCCCGGGCCCCGCCGGCGCCGCGTGACGGTGCCCCGGGGGCGTTTGCAGCATGCTGGCCTGGCCATCGGTACAACCGCAAGTTTTAATAGGAAGACGGTTTTGTAGGGCTTACCTTCGTCAAAAAGGTGAAATTGGTGCCGAGAGGACTGTATACAGCCAGGAAGCTCAAAGGAGACAGGCAGAAGTTCCGGTGGAGCGACCGGTACTACAAGCGCAGAGCGCTGGAGCTCAAGGAGA
>JAUPMC010000106.1 GCA_030836605.1 Thermoplasmatota archaeon
TGAACGGCGCGGACATCTACTACGGCATCGTCTGGGGGGCCAGGATATCGATGACCTTCGCGATACAGGTCGTCATACTGTCCCTCATCATAGGCACACTGCTTGGCATATTCTCAGGGTACAAGGGCGGTCTCATGGACGAGCTCATCATGAGGATCACCGACGTGTTCCTCTCGATACCGTCCCTCATCCTGGTGATGGCCATCGCGGCCGTGCTGGGCAAGGACCTGAACGCCACCAAGCTCGCCCTCATCATGGTCTGGTGGTCCGGATACACGAGGCTCGTGAGAGGGCAGGTCCTGTCCATCAAGGAGAACTCGTACATTGACGCGGCCCGCGCGTCCGGGTCGAGCGAGGGCAAGATCATGCTCAAGCACATACTGCCTAACTCGTGGGCGCCCCTGCTCGTCTCAGCCACGATGGACATGGGCACAGTGGTCCTGGTCATGGCCGGCCTCAGCTTCCTCGGGCTCGGCGCGGCCTCGGGGATGGCCGAGTGGGGCGTCATGATCAACGAGGGACAGGACTACTTCGTCATAGGCTACTGGTGGATGGTCGTCTTCCCGGGGATGGCGATATTGACGTTCGTTCTGGCATTCAACCTGATGGGCGACGGGCTTAGGGACATCTTCGACCCGAAGATGAGGCGGTGAGCACATGGAGACACACGATGACGTGCTCGCGGAGATAAGTGACCTCTACGTCAACTTCTACACATACCAGGGCATAGTCAAGGCCATAGACGGGATCGACCTGGTCATCAGGAAGGGAGAGACCCTCGGGCTCGTCGGCGAGACCGGCTGCGGCAAGAGCGTCACCGCGAGCACCATCATGAAGCTCGTGCTGAGCCCCCCGGGCAAGACCGAGGCCGGCTCTGTGTACTTCATGGAGCCCGCCGAGGTGAGGGCCAAGAGGAAGGAGTACGAGGCGAGGGCCCAGAAGTGGTACGAAGGCCTCCCGCTGAAGGAGAGGAAGAAGGTCGTCGCGACGTACGGGCTCAGGTTCACGGGCTTCAGGAAGAAGGCGCGCCCGCCGACCCAGGCTGACGTGGACAGCACCGTGCCCCCCGAGAGGATCCCGGACGGCGTGATGAAGGAGTACCTGAAGAGGTTCGCGAAGGGGGCCAAGGGCGACCCCGTGCTCAAGGACGCCCTCGGGAGGAAGTACGACCTCCTGCAGAAACGGATCGAGTACATGCAGCTCATAAGGGGCAGGTTCATATCCATGATATTCCAGGAGCCGACGGCGGCGCTCAACCCCGTCTTCACGGCGGGGGACCAGATAGCCGAGGTCATCCTGCAGCACCGGAAATCGGAGTTGGCCAAGAAGGCCCGGCGCAGGTTGATGGGGCTCGACAAGCCCGCCCCGGGGGCGAAGGCCGGGACCGCGAGCGGCGGCAGCTACCGGATGCGCATGCTCGAGATGATCGAGAGGAACCCGAACACGATGGGCACGTTGATCGAGAAGATACCCCTCGTCAGGCGCATTCCGGGCGTGAACCAGCACAACAAGGACCTGTACTACGAGGCCATCAAGGAGGCGACCAGGATGCTCGAGATTGTGCGCATACCCGACCCCAAGGGGGTCGTCTCGAGGTACCCGTACGAGCTCAGCGGGGGCATGCAGCAGAGGGTCATGATCGCCATGGCGCTCGCGTGCAACCCGAAGCTCCTGATCGCGGACGAGCCGACGACGGCCCTCGACGTGACGATACAGGCGCAGATACTGAAACTCATGAGGGACCTGAAGGGGGAGTACGGCTCCTCCATCCTGCTCATCACGCACAACCTCGGCGTCGTCGCCGAGATGTGCGACCGGGTCGGGGTCATGTACGCCGGCTCGATGGCGGAGGTTGGCCCCGTCAGGACGATATTCAAGGAGCCGCTGCACCCGTACACGAACGGGCTCATGAAGTCGGTCCCGTCGGCGCAGCAGGACGCGGAGACGCTGTTCACCATACGCGGGTCCGTCCCGAACCTGGTCAAGCCCCCGGCAGGGTGCAGGTTCCACCCGAGGTGCGACTTCGCCAAGGAGCTGTGCAAGAAGAAGAAGCCGAAGCTGGTCGAGGTGGCGCCCGACCATTTCGTGGCGTGCCACAAGGTCACGGGGGCTGAAGGCTATGGGTGACGAGCCCAACCTCATCGATGTCGTGAACATGAAGAAGTACTTCCCCATCAGGGGCGGCTTCTTCAAGCGCCCGATAGGGGCCGTCAAGGCCGTGGACGACGTGTCGTTCTTCATCAAGAAGGGCGAGACGCTCGGGCTGGTCGGCGAGAGCGGCTGCGGCAAGACCACCGTCGGGCGGTCCATCATGATGCTCACCCCGCCCACGGACGGGTATGTGTTCTTCGAGACCCCGAGGGAGGTCGTCCGCAGGTTCGCGGAGGTCCAGGGGCTCCTGTCGCACACGGAGGACGGCAAGATGGCCCCCGACACCGCCATCAGGATACTCGAGGGCGTGGACACCCTGGTGAACACCCCGGAGTGCGGCATCACGAAGGAGAAGGCCAAGCGCGTCTGCGCGGACGCCCTCAAGCTCGCGGACAGGATACGGGACGCGAAGGCCTCGGCGCCCCCGCCGACCAAGAAGGTCCCTGAGCCAGGGGGCGATGGAAAGAAGGCCGCCCCGCCGCCGGCGCTCTTCGACGAGGGAGATGTCAGGGAGATGACCAAGGACGCCCTCGACGAGGTCGCCAAGAAGCACACGATCAACTACAAGAGGAAGTCGGACCTGAGGAGGATGAGGAGCAGGATCCAGTTCGTCTTCCAGGACCCGTTCTCGTCCCTGGACCCGAAGATGCTC
>JAUPMC010000107.1 GCA_030836605.1 Thermoplasmatota archaeon
CACCAGCGCGAGCGCCACTGCCTCCCTCACGAAACGCATGTACTAGGCACCACCCACTCTCGGCTCCGTCGCTGAGAATCCTTCCGGGCTATATCAACGGTGCCATGACATGTCGGGCGGCTCACTCGAACTTCTCGCCGCACTTCGGGCACTCGGTGGCGTCCCCGGGGACGTCCGCGCCGCACTCGGAGCACACGAAGGAGTCGTCGGCCTCGAGGCCCATCGCCTTGGCCAGGCTCGGGACCTTGGCATCGTCCTTCGGGGTCTTCGCCTCCTCCTCCTTGCGCTTGGCCTCCCACTTATCCATCTGCTTCTCCCTCATCCTGCGGGCCCTGCGCGTCCACCAGATCATGCCCACGATGAGCGCGTATATCACGAAGTACTGGACGAACGACTGTATCGCGGACAGGTAGAGTATCAGCAGTGTGATCTCGAGCGTGTCCGTGTGCATAGGCCCGGTGGCGGTCACCTCGGCGCCTTCCTCGTGGTCGGCCGCGAGGTACCATGTGCCGCTCACGTTGACCCAGAAGAAGTACCCGTTGATCGGGTTGGAGACGGTCGTCGTGTAGTAGTACTGCGCCAGCGTGTCGTTCCGCGGGCCAGCTAACATCGTCTCGTTCCTGATGTCGCCGTACACCATGTCGACGATCAGGACCTTGACGTCACCTATCGCGACCGATTCGTTGACGTACACGCTGAGCGTGAAGTTGAACGCGGTCTGCGCGTCACCCTCGAACGGCGTGACGACCCCGTCCCTGATCACCATCGCGTCGTCGTCGCTGGTCGCCGTCGCGGGCTCGAGGTTCGTGTACATCCCGACGAAGAAATATGTCGAGACGAGCATGAGCACGGCGCACCCGACAAGCCCCGCGAGCAGCAGGAACCTGCCCCTCTTGACGCCGAAGAACCAGAACACCCCGAGCATGATGAACGCCGGGAGCATGGTCACCAGGCACGAACCCGCCGCGTATGTCAGAAGCAGGAGGTAGACGAGGCCGACCAGCGCCGCGCCTGCGGGTATCGCGAACACGGGCTTCTTCTTGAGCTTCTCGAAGAGGTCGTTCGCCGCCTTGATGATGTTCTGCGGGAAGACCAAAGGCTCCTGACCCTGCTCCATATCGTGAGGCAATTCCCTTGTCCCATAAATACACTTGGTTCCTCGCCGGGAGACACCCTGGGCGCCCTGAGCCCTTGAAGAACAGTTATATAGGGATACATCCAATGGACGCATTCCTTCGTGAGGAGGCCCTAGCGTTGAAGACCGCGGTCATAGCCATTGGTGGCAATGCCATCCTGCGCGCAGGTGAGCAGGCCACCCTCGAGAACCAGATGAAGAACGCCCTGGCGACGGCCAAGGCCCTGACGGACATAATCCAGGCCGGCAGGGACATCGTCATCACGCACGGCAACGGGCCGCAGGTGGGCGACCTCTACCTCAGGAACGAGCTCGCCAAGGACAAGGTCCAGCCGATGACCCTGGACGTGTGCGTCGCGCAGAGCCAGGGACAGATAGGCTACATGCTCCAGAACGCGCTCAACTCCGAGTTCGCCCGCAGGCACATGAACAAGGTCGCGGTCTCGCTCATCACGCAAGTCATAGTCTCCGAGGACGACCCCGCGTTCAATGACCCCACCAAGCCCATAGGTCAGTACTACGGCGAGGAGGACGCCAAGAAGCTGGAGCAGGAGAAGGGCTGGAAGATGGTCCTCGACAAGAAGCGGGGAGGCTACAGGAAGGTCGTCCCGTCCCCGAAGCCGATTGGGATAGTCGAGAGCAAGCCCGTGAGGAGGCTCATATTCGGCGGCAGGGACCAGTCCGAGGTCGTCATAGCCTGCGGCGGGGGCGGCATCCCAGTCGTGTTCAAGGACGACACGTACGTCGGCGTCGAGGCCGTCGTCGACAAGGACCTCGCGGCGGCCATGCTGGGGAACAACATCAAGGAGTCCCTGTTCGTGATCGCGACGGACGTCGAGCACGTGTTCGCGGACTTCGGCAAGCCGACCCAGAGGCCCCTCAGGAAGATCACAGAGTCGCAGATCCAAGGATTCTTCAACGCGGGTCAGTTCCCGCCCGGGAGCATGGGCCCGAAGGTCGAGGCCGCCATCCGCTTCCTGAAGGGCGGGGGCGAAGAGGTCATCATAACCTCGATCGAGAAGCTGTCGGAGGCCATAGACGGGACCGCTGGAACACATATCTACCGGGACGATGTTAGTCCCTGAGAGCAGATGGCCACGATTGAGGAGCAGATCAAGGCGATCGAGGACGAGATCGCCAAGACCCAGTACAACAAGAATACCCAGCACCACATCGGCAAGCTGAAGGCCAAGATGGCCCGGCTCAAGGACGAGATGGAGGTCAGGAGGTCGAAGGGCCCCAAGACCGCGGGCTACGCCGTCCGGAAGTCCGGGCACGGCACCGTCGCCCTCGTCGGGTTCCCGAGCGTCGGGAAGTCCACGCTCCTCAACAAGATCACCAACGCCCAGAGCGAGGTCGCCGCGTACAAGTTCACCACCCTCACATGCGTCCCCGGGCTCATGGAGTACCGAGGGGCCAAGATACAGGTGCTGGACCTCCCGGGGCTCATCAAGGACGCCTCCAAGGGCAAGGGGAGGGGCAGGGAGGTGCTCTCGGTCGTCCGGTCCGCGGACCTCATACTCCTCATGATAGACGTCTTCGAGACGAACGTCCAGGTCCTCGTCGACGAGCTCTGGACGGCGAACATGAGGCTCAACCAGCGCCCGCCGGACATAGTCATATCGAAGAAGAACCGGGGCGGGGTCCTGGTCAACTTCACCGCCAAGCAGTCCACGGTCGACGAGGAGCTCGTCGTCGACATGATGAACGAGTACGGCTACATCAACGCGGACATAGTCATCAGGGAGGACATCGTCGAGGACCAGCTGATCGACTACATCTCGGGCAACAGGCACTATGTCCCCTCGGTCGTCGCGGTCAACAAGACCGACCTCGTCAACAAGGAGTACATCGCGCACCTGAGGCGGAAGCTGAAGGGCTGGAAGCTCGTCCCCATATCCGCCGAGAGGGGCATCGGCGTCGAGGACCTCAAGGAGGAGATCTACGTCGCGCTCAGGTTCATACGCATCTACCTGAAGCCACAGGGCAAGGATGCGGACATGGTCGAGCCTCTGGTCATCAAGGACGGCTCCGACATAGGCATCGTGTGCGACACGATACACAGGGACTTCAGGCGGAAGTTCAGGTACGCCCTGGTCTGGGGCAAGAGCGCTAGGTTCCCGGGGCAGATCGTGGGCCTGGACCACAAGGTCTCGGACCAGGATGTCGTGACGATCATCGTCACGCGGTGAGCTTGTCAACCGTGCATCGACGCGCAAAAACCTGTTAAGTTGTTTGAGGAAGTGGTTTGTGGCAAGCGATGAAGAAGCGACCTACTTCTTCATCAGCTTCATGAATCCGCCGCCCTCATGGATCTCGAGGTTCTTGTCCTTGAGGATGGTCTCGAACTCGGGCCAGTCGATGACCTCGACACGCGGGCTTCCGCCCCTCGTGAACTCGATCTCGCTCGTCCCGCGGACCTTTCCCGGCCTCAAGTTCTTTTCGGCAGCGATCTCAATTGCCCTGTCGAGAGATATTGGCTTCATCGGCATGGTGCATCCCTTCTCATTGTCAGTCGGACCCTTCCGACCGCCCTTCGAATAGTCGTCTGACATATAAATGACTTTCGCTGGCTAGTACAATCATCGATGCTGGCTATTCGTCGGACGGTGCCTGGCCTCCTGGGTCAGAAGAGCACGAGGAGCATCAGGGTCGACACGAAGAGCGTAGCCATGGCGATTGGGAAGCCCACCAGCGTGAACTTCCAGAAGTCGACCTCGACCCCCATCCCCTCGGCCTTCTCCGCGACGATCACGTTCGCCGCCGCCCCGAGTATGGTGGCGTTCCCAGCCAGGGTGGAGCTCGACGCGAGCGCGAGCCACAGGTCCGTCTCAGACACCGGGATCAGCTCGCTCAGCAACATGACCGCGGGCACGTTGCTCACGAGGTTCGACAGGAGCGCCGACAGGGCCGTGAGCCACTCTATCCTCGGGACGCCCCCGTCCTCGAAGCCAGGGAAGAAGTCCTTGAGCTCCGTGAGCAGCCCTGAGTCCCTCACGCCCCTGAGCACTATGAACAGGCCGACGAAGAACAATATGATGGACCAGTCCACGCCGCCCAGCATGTCCTTCGCCCTTACCTTCGAGACGAGCGGGATCACGAACAGCGCCACGACGCCACCGATGAACGCCACTATCGCGATGGGCGCCTCGATGACGTGGCTCGCTATGAACGCCACGAACGTCCCGGCCGTGATGAGCAGGAGGGCGTACAGCCCGACCTTGTTCTCCCTCATCTTGCCCAGGCCGGACTTGGCCGCGGCGTCCCCCTTCACGATCTCCTCCTGGAACACCGCCCAGCCGTCGTTCAGGATCTTCCTCCTGAACTCCTGCGCGCTGCCCTTGTTTATCTCCTTCCGGTAGACCATGTACAGGATAGCTATCGCGACGAGCATGCAGACCGCCGCGACCGGGAGTAGCCTCGCGGAGAAGTCCACGAACGAGATGCCCGCCTTGGTCGCGATGTACGCGTTCTGCGGGTTGCCGACGGCCGTCGCCACACTCCCGATGTTCGCGGCCATCGCCTCGGCCACGAGGAACGGCACAGGGTTGGATTTCAGCAGCCTGCAGGTCCTGATTATGATGGGCGTGAAGAGCAGCACGATCGTGTCGTTCAGGACGAGCGCGGAGAGGGTCCCCGTGACGACCATCGTCAGCACAAGGAACGTGAACTGGTCCTTCGAGTACCTGATCATCCTGAGGGAGACCCACTCGAAGAACCCACACAGCTCTAGGCCAGCGACGAGTATCATCATGCCGACCAGGAGCAGGACGATGTCGAGGTTGATGGCGGAGATGGCGTCCCCGGGGGCGACGACCCCGAGCACGATCATGAGGGCGGCGCCTATGAGGGCGGCGGCGGGCCTGTCGACCTTGACCTTCGGGAACCTACGTATCGATATCAAGGCGTAGGTGGCGAGGAATACCGCGAAGGCAATCCAGAGGGCATCCATCCAACCGTGCAATCGCGAGCATGGATATCAACTCTGCCATCGCCCATGCTGG
>JAUPMC010000108.1 GCA_030836605.1 Thermoplasmatota archaeon
CCGTGAGATCGAGGATGCGTTCGACCGCCCACGACGAGCCAGATAGTAGCCAGTGGTTCTATAGTCTCTGATTGACGAAAAGCCAGGTGTCGCGATGTGCAGGGAGCCGGATTTGAACCGGCGGACGCCTTCGCGAATAGACCCTGAATCTATCGCCGTTGGCCAGGCTTGGCTATCCCTGCATGCTGCCGTTGCGGGGCTTGAATGACCATGCCGTATAAATAACTCTTCAATGCCGCGACTCTGTCGTCTCGCGAGCTAGTCTGCCCCATCCGACTAGTTTCCGTGGCCCCAGAACCACTCGGGAACCCCCCCAAAGCGATATATGCCGCCAACTCGCTCGCAGTCCCGGGTCCAATCAGGAGTCGGGTGAAATGGTGAGCATAGTGGCAGCCACTTGTCCCAGGTGTGGCGCCAGCATCGATCTGCCATCAGATCTCAGGAAGGCGCACTGCGTCTACTGCGGCGCCTCGATAATCGTAGGCGTAGATGGCTCCCAGAAGGCCGAGTGCCGCATCTGCGACGGGTACGGCCGCCTCGAGAAGTGCCGGGCGTGCAACGGCACCGGCGAGTGCCGGTGGACGATGATAATCGACAGGGTCATGCTCGGCTCGCACGCCGAGATGATCACGCAGGGCGACTCGCACTGCGACAACGGCAAGTGCTCAGCCTGCGGAGGGACGGGCAGGGGACGCCTCGCCCTCCCGTGCGCGTATTGCGGGGGCACCGGCTACTGCCCCCAGTGCTACGGCACTGGCAAGTGCGCCGCATGCCGCGGCGTCGGGACATCCCCAAACCCCAGGGGGTCCGAGGTCTGTTACCTCTGCCGCGGGGACGGCGTCGTCGACATCGAGAGGGCGAAGATCCGCTGGGCGGAGCGATGCCCGGTCTGCAGGGTGTCGCAGCTGTCGGACGGGGCGTTCTGCTCGCACTGCGGCTACGCGGGCAAGTGCCCAAGGTGCGGGACCGCTTGGGCGGACCAGAAGGACTCCAAGTGCGGGTCGTGCGGCTTCGAGCGGGGGACGAAGCCTTGAGCGGTCCTCGGCCTGATGCGAGGGTGAGACTCTGGCCGATGTGAAACTTGTGCCTGCGAGATGCCCGAGCTGCGGAGCGGTCCTGAGCATACCCGATGGTCTGGACAAGGCGCACTGCGTGTACTGCGGTTCGCTTGTCCTCGTCCGGGAATCGCGCTCGAACGGCCAGGAGTGCAAGGTCTGCCAAGGCTACGGCAGGATCGATGTCTGCCGGGCGTGCGGCGGCTCGGGCAAGTGCTCGTGGTACGATGCGTCTTCGGCGCACGGGAAGGGAGACATCTATGTCTGGGCGAAGTACGGCACCGTGGCCCATTGCGACGAAGGCCAGTGCTCAGCTTGTGAAGGCCAGCCTTCCGGTGGCTCCTTGAGCCCGTGCCCGTTCTGCGGGGGCACGGGCAAGTGTCCTCGGTGTCTCGGGACGGCCAAGTGCCCTGCGTGCAGGGGTGTCGGGGTCATACCCGGGCCGTCAGGCTCGGACGAGTGCCCGGGCTGCGGAGGGACGGGTCAGCTCGAGGGGGCCCCTACCAAGCCTCAGGAACTGAGCGCGTGCCCGGAGTGCGGCCAGCCCATGGTGGCGAAGGCGAGCTTCTGCGGGAACTGCGGCTTCGTGAACGCCTGCCCGAGATGCGGGTCCGAGTGGGCAAAAGGCTCGCTCATTTGCCCTTGGTGCGGCTACAAGAAGGGCGGCAGGGTCTAAGGCCGCCCTCGCAGCGCCCGGTGTCGCTCGCCCAATCGATTGTACGTTGCTAGGGCTAAATATCCCCCAGGCACGTGCATTGTCCATACGGCGCCTGTCCGCACTGACTCGCCCTCGCTGTCCGAAGGCGTCCGTATCGATCAAGGTGAACGAGATGAAAGCTGTCCAAGCCCGGGTCCTGGTCCTGTCCATGCTCGTCATGGGGGCCGTGGTACTATCATTATCAGCCGTAAGCACGAACGCCTCCGCCGCATCCGTCGACGGCAGCTGGACCTCGAGGATCTCCGGCGAAGGCTACACCCAGACCTTCCTGGACCCCTACGGGACCACGATCACGAGGTCCTACGACGCCGAGCTGTCCCTCTCCTCTTCCGGCAGCGCGGTGACAGGCACCCTGACGGTCAACTCCGATACCTTCGATGTGTGGGGGACGTTCGACGGTTACACGTACATGATGACCCTCCAATGGGGCTGGGACGGCGTCAGCTACTGCGAGGCCACCTACGCCCTCACCGTCGACGGGGACCTCATGTACGGCAGCGGCTCGTACCTCAATGTCGGCGTCACGATAAGCGGCTACTTCGACCTCCAGCAGGGAGGCCTGTTCGCAGTGGGCGGGGTCACCCCGATTGTCTCCGGCGTCAGCATAACCATCGCCATAGTCGCGATAGTCGTCGCGATGACGGCCGCCAGCGCCGCCCCCAAGACGGGCTTCAAGCCCCAGACGACCTATGTGCCCCCGGCGGCACCGTTGTACACCCCGAGTCAGCAGTGGACGACCGATACGCCCGACCAGCCCATGTCAGGCGACGGTCTGGTCTATCAGGGCGGTGTGGGCATGCACTACGCCGCCCCCCCGCCCGGAGGGCGCCCCGCCCCGCCGAAGGCGCACTTCTCCCAGTCCCAGGTGCACCCGAGGTGCCCGATACACGGCGACTCCGCGCTCGTCCCTCACTATTCGAACACGGACATGAACGACCCCGGCTCGTGGTTCTGCCCGAAGTGCAACGGCTACCCGTGGGGGAAGAACTGAGGTGACATGACATGATGCCCACTCAAGGTTATACGCAGCCCCTAGCGATATCCGTCACGGTCCGCCCGATGGCCGAGGCGGAGAGACAGGTGATCAAGGCCATACCGAGGCCGCAGAAGATGAACGCGGTCGGGATATCCCTCATGGCGATGTTGATGGCCGTGATGGTCAACTTCGTGGACAACCCCGTCGCCATGTTCATGCCCCTGGTCTTCGCGTTCGCGGCCCTGGGGATCGCGGTGCAGGCCCGGAAGACCTCCGGGGCCGTCGCCGCTACCATCGCGAAGGGCACCGTGACAGAGGTCCGCGGAGTGCCCGTGTACAAGGGCAACGCCGGCTGGGAGTTCGGCGTGTTCTCGATCGCAAGGGACAAGCAGCTCGAGAGGGCGCTCGTCGACGGCGCGCCCGCGTCCGTGGCCATCGTGCCCGATGCCAAGCGCCTCCTGTCCGTGAACGGCGTGACCCTCAGGAGACCGGTCGCGCTCAGGACTCCCCCGGGGTTCGAGAACATGCTCGCGGCCTACGCGGCCCCCGCTCGGCCCGTCCAGAGGATGCCCGTGGCCCAGGCTCCGGACATGGACCTCCCCCCGCCCCCGGACGGATGGGGCGCGAGGCACTGCCCCAAGTGCGGCGAGCCGATATCCGGCGACTACCTGTTCTGCAGGAAGTGCGGGTTCAGGCTGAAGGCCTGAGCCGCGCGCACCGGGATACGGTGGCGCCGGCCGTACGTGGCTCCCGCCCTTCAGTGAATATCAAAAGTGGAGTTTGAGAAGGGGTTTCTCGGAAGAAGCCATGCGTGAAAGGCGAGGATCTACTTCTTGCCCTTCTTGGCCTTCATTATCTTCATCCAGCCGCCGCTCTCGTAGACCGCGAGCTTCCTCTTGGCGAGCGTGTCCTTGAACTCGTCCCACGCGATGGTCTCGAGTCTCGGGTTCCTGCCCTTCGTGAACTGGACACCCTTCGTGCCCTTCACGCGGCCGGGCTTGATGCCCTTCTTACCGGCGATTGCCATGGCCTTCTCGACGCTTATGGGCTCCATAACCATTTGTTCATCCCTCCGTTCGTCATTCTGGCCACGCCGTCCAGGCATGACCCAGATATGTATCATGATGTGCGATATATAAGGATTTGCTTATGCTGGCTGTCCGGGAGGCGATATCTGGCTATGCGCGCGGAAGGGCCGCGGGCGCCGGAGCCAGCTTCGCTGGCTATGGTCTGGAGGGCGCCCGGGCGCTCCGGCCCGCAAGGCGTTCGAAGGCCCGCGGGCCCCGTCGCGCGGCTTGTCACGGCGAAAGCGCGGAAGCGCAAAGGTTCTTCAAGCCAGATTGAGATGTGGCCTCGGGTTCAGCTGCCAGTCCTGTTGACCCGTCGACCGTGTCTGGAGTGATTGTGATGAGTAGGGTTCTGACAGCCGTGTACTGTGTGCTTGTGTTCGTGTGCCTCGTGTCCGTGAGCTTGGCGTCCCGAGGGGCCGTGGCGGAGGACCCGCCGTCCGGCTGGGGCGAGGCGGTCAAGCTGGAGTTCCTGAACGCCCCGATCGATGACGGCGCCTATGACCCGCGTGTTGCCGCCGACATGTACGGCAACGCGTTCGCCGTCTGGTACCAGTTCGATGGCCAGAGGTACTGCGTCTTCGCCGACAGGTACGTTCGCGGCGAGGGATGGACGGGCCCTGTGGTCATCGACACAGCCTCCACGTACGACTGTTACAACCCGTGGGTGGCGGTGGACCGTTCCGGCACCGCCTTCGCGGTGTGGCAGCAGTTCGACATATCGACCTTCAGCGTCTGGGCGAACATGTACTCGGTGGGGACGGGCTGGGGCACCCCCGAGCTGATCGAGAGCCAGGCCGAGGAGGCCGGCCTGCCCCAGGTCGTCGTCGACGGGTCGGGGAACGCAACCGCCCTGTGGATGCAGTTCCTCAGCGGCCAGGGCCACATCTGGTCCTGCAGGTACGTGGTGGGCGAGGGCTGGGGCGCGGAGGAGGAGATCGAGGGATACGCACAGTCGGTCAGCTCGTTCGACGCCGCAGTGGACGATTCCGGCTGCGTGGTCGCCGTGTGGTCCCAGTGGGAGGACACGCACCTCAACGTCTCGGCCAACCGGTATGTCCCCGGCGAGGGCTGGGGGGCGGCCGAGATGATCGGAGGGAACGCGTCCGGGGACGTCTCGGAGCCGAAGGTCGCCGTCGGCCCGTCCGGGAACGCGATGGCCGTGTGGGGCCAGTTCGACGGCGTGTACAGCACGTGGTACAGCAGCTACGTGGTGGGCGAGGACTGGGGCCCCGCGACTCTGCTGGAGAGCGAGGAGGTGGACGACGCGCTGTTCCCGCGCATCGCCAGCGACCCGTCCGGGAACTTCCTGACCGTCTGGCAGCAGCCCGAGGAGGGCGTCAACAGCGTGTGGTGGAGCCGGTATGTCCCGGGTGATGGCTGGAGCGCGCCTGGGACGGTGGACACCAGCTCCCTCGCCGCGTTCCTCCCGCAGGTGGTCGTGGACAGGCACGGCAACGGCACGGCCCTGTGGACCCAGTCGGACGGCGCCCTGTGCTCGAGCAGGTACGTGCCGGGCGAGGGCTGGGGCGGGACGGAGGTCGCATCGACCGACGCGCCGGGCGGGGCGGGATCCACGTCCGCCGCCGCGGACGGCATCGGGAACGTGGTCGCCGTCTGGACCCAGGTCGATGATTCCCATCTCAACGTCTGGGCGAACACTTACTTCAACCCCGACACCATCCCGCCGCAGGTGTCGATCGAGGCCCCCTCTGACGGGCTCACTCTGGAGTCGCCGACCGTCGAGGTGTCGGGCACGACGGAGCTGGGCGTGACGCTGGTGGTCAACGGCCTTCACGTCTCCGTGGCCCTGGACGGTTCCTTCTCGTGCGTGATTTCCCTGCTCGAGGGCGAGAACGTAATCACGGCGAACGCGACCGACCTGTCTGGCAACTGGGCGACCGACAGCGTCACCGTCACCTACGTCAGCTTGGTGTCCGTCCTCGAGGCGGAGCTCGCGGACGCCATGGCGCAGGTCGACTCGCTCCAGGCGGACCTGGATGCGGCCCTCGCGGACCTGGCCGACCTGCAGGCGCAGCTGGACGAGGCGACGGGCGAAGTCGCTTCGCTCGAAGCTCAATTGACGGCCGCTGAGGCGGTCCTGCTGGCGGCGGAGGAGGAGCTCGCCGATGCACTGGCGGACCTCGCCGACGTTGAGGCGCAGCTCAACGACTCGGAGGCGGACATCCTGTCGCTGCAGTTCGACCTCGCCGCGGCCGTGGCGAACCTGACCGCGGCCGAGGAGGACCTGGCGGAGGCCGAGCAGGAGCTCGCCGACGTCCAGGAGCAGCTCGAGGCTGCTGAGGCCGGCCTGGATTGTTCGAGCACCTCGAACACGCTGCTCATCGCCGCCCTCGTGGCGGCCGTGGTCGTCGCAGCTCTGGTGGCATTCATGTACATGCGGCTCAGGAGGGCCCCGGGCGGCGGTCCGAAAGAGGAATGAGGCAGCATGGCCTGCGAGAGGCGCCCGTCGCTGGACAGCCGGCGGGCCCGTACCTCTAATATATCAGGGTACATCATTCGGACACGGAAGGGCGCGCAGGATGTCTCTGTTCGGATCGTCTGGCGTTCGCGGAGTGGTCAACAGCGAGATGACCCCCGAGCTCGCCTGCCGCATAGGCATGGCGGTCGGCTCGGGTGCCAGGAACATCGTCGTAGGCACCGATTCGAGGACCTCCGGGCCCATGATGGATGCGGCGGTCTCGTCGGGGCTGATGGCCTGCGGGTGTCAGGTGTACTCCTGCGGGCTCGTAACGACTCCCACCCTGGCCGAGGCCGCCAGGTGCATGGACGCCGGCGTGATGCTCACGGCGAGCCACAACCCGCCCGAGTACGCCGGCATCAAGCTCTGGAACCCGGACGGCATGGGCTTCGGCGTATCCCAGTCGGACAAGATCGAGAAGCTGGTCTCCTCGCGCAGGTTCAAGCTCAAGCCCTGGGACGGGGTCGGCACGAGGCATGTCCTCTCGGACATGCCCGAGACGCACGCCCAGAGGATACTGAGGGGCGTGGGCAAGGCCAAGCTCAAGGTCGTCGTGGACTGCGCCAACGGCCCCGCGTTCAATGTCACGCCTATCGTCCTGCAACGGATGGGCTGCAAGGTGGTCACGATCAACTCGAACCCCGACGGGCACTTCCCCGGGAGGATGCCCGAGCCCGTCGAGGAGAACCTCGCGGACCTCAGGAATGCCGTCATATCGATGAGGGCGGACATGGGCATAGCCCATGACGGGGACGCTGACCGGATGGTCGCGATAGACGACAAGGGCGTGTTCCTGGGCGGGGATCAGCTCCTGGCGCTGTTCGCGAGGCGCTACGGCAAGAAGAAGGTCGTTGTGACGGTGGACGCCTCCATGGCCATAGACGATTACATCGACGCCAAGGTCGTGCGCACGCGCGTGGGGGACGTGTTCGTGAGCGAGGAGGTCAAGAGGGTCAAGGCTGACTTCGGCGGGGAGCCCTCGGGCACCTGGATATTCCCCGACCAGACATACTGCCCCGACGGCATCCTGGCGGCCGCGCGGCTGGCCGAGATGGCCTCGAGGAAGAAGCTGTCGGAGCTGAGGAAGGGCGTGCCTGTCTATCCGACACTCAGGAAGTCAGTGTCCTTCAAGTCAGAGGACAAGCCCATGGTACTGAGGAAGCTCAAGGCGGAGATGACGTCCATCGACTCGGAGGAGCTCCTGACCATGGACGGCTTCAGGCACCAGTTCGAGGACGGCTGGGCGCTCGTCAGGGCCTCCGGGACCGAGCCGAAGATACGGTTGCTCGCGGAGGCTAGGTCGGCCGTCAGGGCCGATGAGATAATGAGACTGATGTCCGTTGCTGTCAGGAGGTGCGTCAAGTGAAGGGATACATCCTCGCCGCGGGCGAGGGCCTCAGGATGAGGCCGCTGACATCCAACACCCCGAAGCCGCTCCTGCCGGTCGCGGGGAAGCCGTTCCTGGAGCACGACATAGACGCGCTCAAGGCGGCGGGCATCAAGGACATCATACTGCTCATAGGCTGGAAGGCGAACAGGGTCAGGGAGCACTTCGGGGACGGCTCGCGGTTCGGCGTCAGGATAGAGTACGTCGAGCAGAAGGAGCGCCTGGGGACCGCCCACGCCATCAGCATGATCAAGGACAAGGTCGACTCGCCGTTCTTCTGCCTGTACGGGGACGTCGTGCTCACGCCGGCGTCCGTGAGGGGGCTAGTGGAGCACCACAGGAAGGTCAAGGGGTCCGTGATGGCCCTGACCTCCGTGCCGGACCCGCGGAGGTACGGGTGCATCAAGGTCCAGGACGGGGTCGTCGTGGACATCGTGGAGAAGCCGGAGGTCCCCGAGGGGAACCTCGTGAACGCGGGCGCGTACATCCTGGACCCGTCCATATTCGACGCCATCGCGGCGACGAAGAAATCCGTCCGGGGGGAGTACGAGATAACCGACTCCTTCAGGATCATGATGGAGAAGTCCCACCTGTACACGCACCTGCTCTCGGGAGAGTGGATGGATGTCGCCCGGCCCTGGGACCTGCTCGAGGCGAACAGGATACTGATGGACGGGCTCGAGACCAGGATCGAGGGCGTCGTGTCCGACAAGGCGACCATCATCGGCGAGGTGGAGATAGGCAAGGGGTCGGAGGTGCTGGCGGGGAGCTACATCGTCGGCCCGGTCATCATAGGCAGGGACTGCGTCATCGGCCCGAACGCCTACATCCGGCCCTCGACCTGCGTGTGCGACGGGTGCAAGGTCGGCAACTCGGTCGAGATAAAGAACTCCATCATCATGGACGGGACCAAGGTGCCGCACCTGAGCTATGTCGGGGACAGCGTCATCGGGGAGCGGTGCAACCTGGGCGCGGGCACGAAGATAGCGAACCTGCGCCTGGACGAGAAGGAGGTCATGGTCGTCGTCGACGGCAAGAAGACCGGCTCGGGCAGGCGGAAGCTCGGGGCGATCATCGGGGACGATGTCAAGACGGGCATCAACGCGACCATCGATGTGGGCACGATCATAGGCGAGGGCTCGGTCATAGGGATGGGCGCCCTGGCGAAGGGGACGATAGCCCCCGGGAGCACGGTGTTCTAGGCTCCGGCCACCCCGTTCCCCGCGCGGCCACTCAGACGACTTCGA
>JAUPMC010000109.1 GCA_030836605.1 Thermoplasmatota archaeon
CGGCTCGCAGACGCAGATACTTCGCCGAGTACCCGGACATGTCCTCGAAACGCGTCAAAGGTCTCAGCTCGTCCTCTGATGTGCCGAGCTGGTCCAGCAGGTCTAGAATGGATCGGCCCATGATCTCTCTTACGAAGTCGACGAAGGATGACAGGTCCCCCGAATGACCGCGACCCATGCAGTCGAGGTATCTGTCCCTGTCGGATGGGACGATATTCACGGGCGGCCAGTTGTGCTTGAGAAAGTGCAGATTCAGGAGCAGTCTACCGACTCTCCCGTTTCCATCGCTGAACGGATGGATGGATTCGAAGGTATGGTGGAACCATGTCCCAAGGGTGAGAGCGTTCTCTCCTTTGACATCCCTGCTTTCGTACTCCTTCATCATCTTCTCCATCTCGCTGACGACTTTCTCCATTCTCGGGGGCACGTGCTTCGATCCCGTGATCCGAACGTTCACGCGTCTCCACATTCCCGCGTCCTCCTTCACCCCTCTGAAGACTGCTTCATGCAGCTCTAGGATAGCCACGAGAGTGATGGGCCGCGCTCTTTGCTGGATGAGATTGCGGAAGACCTTCTCGTGCTGCAGAGTCTCTAGGACATCCCCGATTGGCCTGCCTCCGACGCTGCGTTTCTTGATGAGAAGCACCTCGACATCGTGCCACGTGAGTGTGTTCCCTTCGATGGCGTTTGTGCCCCAGGTGTTCAGAGCACTCGTTCGTCTCCAGACATCTTCTGGAAGGTTCTCCAGGGATGTCCTAGTGAGGAGGCAGTCGCGCAGCGTTGTGAGTATGCTTTCATCCATATAGAAGTTGTGAACGCATATATCATATATATACTTATATGCTATAGATTGTGTAATGAGTTCTAAGGCATACTAACTGCGCTCATGTTCCGCTCTTGTACGAATATTCGGATTCCAAGGCTCATGGAGACTGATGTGATGACATCCGATCTCAAGCGCGACGGATTCTAGAGACTCCTCTGCAGCAGAGCCGAGTCATCTGCCGATAAAGAATTCGACCTTGACTCTTCAAGCTCCAGCCTTTGAACACCGGTGGATTCCGGGTCAATATCCGGGCCCTACGGCGCCTCAGAGCGAAGCCTCGAAGTCCTCGACCGTCATCTTGAAATCGTCGTCGGACTTGACCAAGCCCTTGGCCTTCTGGATCTCCCTCGTCAGGAGCCAGTACACGGTCGCGAGCGCGCGCCTGCCCTTGTTGTTCGAGGGCACGACGAGGTCCACACGCCTCGTCTCGTTGTTGGCGTCGCATATGCCCACGATCGGGATGCCGATGCTGAAGGCCTCCCTCAGGGCCTGCTCGTCCGCCGCTGGGTCCGTCACGAGGATGATCTCAGGCTCGATGAAGTGCGGCAGGATCGGGTTGGTGAGCGAGCCGGGCACGAACCTGCCCGCGACGACCGACGCGCCCAGGGTCTTCGCGAAGACCTTGGCCGGCTTCTGGCCGTATTGCCTCGCCGAGACGACGAGTATCTTCGTCAGGTCGTACCTCGCCAGGAAGCTGGCCGCGACCCTGATCCTGTCGTCGGTCTTCTTGACGTCGAGCACGTAGAGCCCGTCCGTCCTGACCTTGAAAATGAACTCCTTCATGTCGGCGCTCTTCTGCTGAGTGCCGATGTGGACGCCGGATGTGAGGTAGACCTCCTCGGGTATTAGCAAGTCCATGGCCGGCGCTTCCTGTGGCTGTGTCTCTACGACCTCATCATCCATCGTGATACCTCATGTCTCGCGCTTGACCGTCATGGGGATCGCGCCGGCATCGTACTCGCGGATCGCAATCTCGATTGGGTCTATGATGGCCTCATCCTTCAGCTCCACCAGGACCGGCGAGCCCATGCTTATCTGCAGAGCGCGCGCGCCTATTATCCTGGCCCTCTCGAACCTGGTGTACCTCAAGGATTCATCCTCAGCGGAGTTAACCCCTAAAATGTGGCCCCTTTATATACGTTTGGGGTGTCCCGCCAATTCTGGTCTGACGGGTGAGGAGCCTGGACGCCGCACGGATGACGAGGAGTGGTTCGCGGGGACCGACGACGCCGCGGCGCCCCCCGAGTGGTCGAAATCGTACGATACTCGTATCCAGGGGTTCGTATTCGGATGATTTTCACCGAGGAAATCGATGTATTACCATAATCGATTTATCAGGCGGTTGCTTACCGAGAAACAAGGAGTGTTCTCGATGGTCAAAGTGCCAGACATCAAAGTGGAGCCGCCGGGGCCGGAGGCCAAGAAGGCAGTAGCCAAGGACGACGAGTGGATAGTCAAGGCCACCAAGTCCTGGCCGCTCGTGTTCAAGAAGGCCGAGGGCTCGGTAATTGAGGATATCGACGGCAACAAGTACATCGACTTCTACGCCGGGGTCGGCGTCCTGAACGTCGGCGCCAGGCACCCGAAGGTCGTAGCCGCGATCAAGGACCAGGTCGACAAGTACACGCACGTCGCGGGGACGGACTTCTACTGCAGGCTGCAGAACGAGATGGCGGAGAGGCTCGCCAAGTCCGCGCCCGGGAAGAACAAGAAGATGGTCTTCTTCTCGAACACCGGCGCGGAGTCGTACGAGTCCGCGATCAAGATCGCCAAGCGCGCGACGGGCAAGCAGGTGCTCATGGACTTCATGGGCGCGTTCCACGGGAGGACCACGGGCGCGATGTCCATGACGGCCAGCAAGTGGGTCCAGAGGGAGGGCTACACAGCGACCCTCATGCCTGGCGTGTTCCACGTGCCGTACGCTTACTGCTACAGGTGCCTGTACAACCTCGAGTACCCTGGCTGCGGCATGCGCTGCGTCAGCGCGATCGAGGACGTGTACTTCGAGAACCAGATCCCCCCGAACGACCTCGCGGCCATCAGCATGGAGGTCATCCAGGGAGAGGGCGGGTACGTCATGCCCCCGAAGGAGTTCGTCCAGGGCGTGTTCAACCTCACCAGGAAGCACAAGTGCCTGTTCATAGACGACGAGGTCCAGTCCGGCATGGGCAGGACCGGCAAGATGTGGGCGTGCGAGCACTTCGATGTCGCGCCTGACATCATCTGCAGCGCGAAGTCCCTCGGAGGCGGCCTGCCCCTGGGAGCGACGATCGTCGACGCCAAGCTCAACTTCGACAGGTACGGGAGGCACTCGAACACCTTCGGAGGCGCTTCCCTGTCCCACGCGGCCGGGATCGCGACCCTGAACATCATCGAGGAGGAGAAGCTCCTGGACCGCGCCACCAAGCTAGGCAAGGAGGCCAAGAAGAGGCTCGTCGAGATGCAGGACAAGTACGACATCATCGGCGACACGAGGGGCGTCGGCATGATGCTGGCCCACGAGTTCGTCCAGGACAGGAAGACCAAGAAGCACGCGCCCAAGAGCAGGGACCTGATCACGGAGCTCGCCTTCAAGAAGGGCCTGATGCTCCTCCCGTGCGGCAAGTCCGTCACGAGGTACATCCCGCCCCTCAACATCCCCGAGGAGCAGCTCTGGACCGGCATGGACATACTCGAGGAGTGCATCAAGAAGGTCGACAAGAACCGCGCGGACTGAGCGCCTCGAGCCTCAAACCCCAAGGGCCCCGACCCGCCGTCGGGGCCCGAGCAACCATTTTTATGATTCTGCACACGCATACCTTCCACGGGAGGCGCCGCATGGAGGAAGGAGGCGGGGAGAAGAACAAGGACGCGTTGCTGGCGACGATGTACAGGATGGATGTCGACAGGCTCAGGCAGCTCAGGAGGGTCATGTCCGGCGTCACCAGGTGCCCCGAGTGCGACGCGACCAACCAGGCCGGCGAGAGGCGTTGCACGAAGTGCGGGGCTAGGCTCTACCCCGTGGAGGAGGCCGACGAGAGACTCCCGTGGGACAAGGACGAGGGTTCCGAGAAGGAAGAACCCGACAAGAAGATCTGAGCCGCGACCCGAGGCCAGCGTCACGAAAACATGACGGGGGCGCGCGCGCTGGCCGAATGCCAGTATAACTATAAGTATCTCCGACTTGTTTGGATGTCCACTCGGAGAGATATTGTTGGTAGGTCAGAGCAGAGGATACAGGGGCAAG